>CATLJA010000032.1 GCA_949959305.1 uncultured Oscillibacter sp. | reverse complement strand
TAGGACGCCCGCTCTGTCCCGCCGAAATGCCGCAAAACCATTTCATCGCAGGACAGCTCCAGGTCACGGTTGAGCAGAGCCAGCATCACCCAAACCAGCGGATTGAACCAATGGATGCACACCGCGCACAGGGCCAGCAGCTTCCACAGCATATCAAAGCGGCGGATATGGAAGTATTCATGGACAAGGATATAGCGGGTCAGCTGCTCATTGTCCAAATCCATCTTCTGCGGAAAAATAATTCGCGGCCGCAGGATGCCGATGGAGGCTGGGGAATCTACCCTGTCCGACCGGACGATTGCCAGAGGCCGGAACAGCCGGTATTCTTCACACCATTTCGTGATAACAGCGTGGTCTTCCACAGGAACGGCGGTTCGAAGCGCCCGGTAATTCTTTACCAGCAGAACAGCGAACACAGCAGCCAGTACCGCCATGCCGCCGATCCACAGGGCCGTCAGCGGAGAAATCACAGGCGTGGCCGCCGGCCCGCTGGCGGTCCCGGGTGACACCAGAGCCGGACCGCTCCAGACCATTACAAATTCGCCGGCGGGAGCGGATGCCTCTTCGTGTTCCAAAAGCCCGCCAAACAGGCTGTAAATGCTCCACTTCGACGTGAGAGAGTACGGGATCAGCAGCCTTACAACAGCGAGGCCCCACAGGGCCAGGAAGCTGGTTTTCGGCAGCCGGTACAGTGTGACGGCGCGAACGATTGTGATGGCTGTAATCAGCATCCCCGCCTGTACGCTCATTTGCACAAGATCCACCGGCCACCTCATTTCAGCTTTTCCACGATCCGCCGCAGGCCGTCAATTTCATCGCTGGACAGCTTCTTCCCGCTGACGTAGGCCGACAGGAACAGCTCCGCAGAACCGTCAAACAGCTTGTCGATCAGCTCTGTAGCCTCCCCCTGCCGGACACATTCCTTTGTCACTACCGCCCGGCAGGTGAAGTTGGGCTCATAGCGTTCCACCGCACCCTTCTCGATCAGCTTCTTGATGACAGTGTATGTGGTATTGCGGTTCCAGCCGGTTTTCTCCTTCAGGATTTTTACCAGCTGGCCCGCGGTCAGATCGCCCTCCTTCCATAAGGCTTCCATAACCTTCAGTTCGGAATCAAATAATTTCATTTCCATAGCTATGTCTCCTTTGTGACTATCGCGCTAGTCATATTAGGATACTACCATATCCGGTTCCGCATGTCAATAAGAAAGTGACTATTTCAATAGTCACTTATTTTTTGAGTGGATGGGCCAGCTGTAAACCATTCTGCTCCCGGAAAATAAAACAGCGCCGCCTATGCCATATAGACATAGGCGGCGTTCCCAACCTTATACCTCCACAAACAGTCCCACCGGACAGACATCCGTGAGGCCAAGGGTGGAGATATACTGGTCTCACTGTTTTGTCAGCACCCCGCCTGCCATTTTGCACACGCTGTCACAGAGCAGGTCAATATCCTCCCCATTGTGAGAGGACAGCAGGATAGTCTTGCCCTGACCCTTCAGCTCCAGCAGCAGGACCCGGATATCCTCCACCCCCTGTTCATCCAAACCGTTCAGCGGTTCGTCCAAAATCAACAGCTGCGGGTCCTCCATGATAGCCTGGGCAATCCCCAGCCGCTGGCGCATCCCCATAGAGTATTTGGATACCCGCTTCCCCTTCGCGTCTCCCAGCCCCAGCAGCTCCATGCAGGCATTCAGCCGCTCTTTGGAGGCCCGCCGGTTGACGGCCGCCAGAAGCTCCAGGTTTTTCAGGCCGCTGTAATAGGGAATAAAGCCCGGCGTCTCAATCAGCAGCCCCAGGTCCGGTGGGAAGTCCACATCCCGGCCTACCTGTTTCCCGTCCACCACGATCCGCCCGGAGGTGGGACGGACGAAGCCGCAGATGCACTTCATCAGCATGGTTTTCCCGCTGCCGTTGCGTCCGATGATGCCGTGGATCCGCCCCGCCTCGAACTGAACAGAAACGTCCCGCAGGATTTGAGCGGCGCCAATGGTCAGGCTGACGTGTTCCACTGAAATGCTTGCCATATCAATCAAACTCCAACATAGAATCAAAGCTGCGCCGCCTTGCGGTCAAGCAGGCCAGCAGAGCCATCAGGGCGAACCCCAGCAGAAAATAAAGACCGCTTGCCCACAAGGGGCAGACCGGAGCCCGGAAATAGGGATTGAAATGTACCCAGGTCAGAGCGTGGGCGCAGGGAAAGGCCCACATCCACGGGCTGTCCAGAATGACAAACCCGGCGCCGATCAGGAATAGGGCGGCGTCAGCGGCGACACCCAAAAATCTCACCCGAAGCATGCTTGCGGCCAGCAGGACCGCACCCAGCAGCACCAGGCAGAGGAACAGCAGGAAAAAACTCCCGGCCACCGCCGCCCAAGGCCCCATTTGCTGGTACAGATTGCGGGGCAGGAGCGCGGCAACGGTTTTCAGCGCATCGTCCTCCAGAATAGCCGCATAGTCGGTCGCAACGGCGCTCCATCCCGGACCGGTGACAGGTGCATAGGGCAGGGAGCACAGCGCCGTCCCCACCAGCACCACGCCCAGGTAGGTGGCAGCCGCCATACACAGGTGCAGCAGCTCCCCCAGCACCCAGTTGAGCCGCCCCACCCGGTAGAGCTGGAGCAGAAAGCCCCGATCCATCCGGGGAAAATCACCCATCAGAACCAGGAAGCCAACGGGCAGAATCAGCAGGATCAGCACAGAATTGCACAGAGCGGCCAGGGGCTCCAGCAGGTGGAACCGGGCCCCGATCTGCCCACCCGCTTGGGCCAGCGGCTGAATGACCATTGTGTGGATGAGGGCCAGCAACACAAGGAGAATGGACATCCGGGGGTTGGACAGCCAGAGGGAATATTCCATTCCGGCTTGGACAACGATTTTTCGCATCTTCATGCCCCCTTATCCAAGCGCCGAGCCATGGACAGCCGCAGCAGGCCCAGCACCACCGCCGCTCCGCCGCCCCACAGGGCCAGCCGCCAGGCCTGGTGTCCGGAAAAGCACTGAAATACCGAGGTGGGGTAAAGCATCATCACCTGAAAGGACCGCTCCAGATCCCCGCTGTCAAACAGACGGTTGGAGAGGGCGTCCAGAGAATTGCAGTAGATATAGAACAGAGCGAAGCCGGCGCAGAGGATGAAACAGGCGTTTTTGCTCACGCCTGCCAGTGCCAGTGGAAGGAGCGCCGCCACCATACCAAAGAAGAACGCGCCCGCCAGCTGGGACAGGATACCGCTCCAGACCGGAGCTGTCAGCCACTGGGCGGCCTCCGGGGTCAGGCCGGGAAACAGGACCCAGCAGCACAGGCCGTACAGCCCATAGCCCGCCATGACCACCAGTCCTCCGGCGAGCAGCGCGGACAGCCAGAGGCTGAGACAGCGCCGGGTCACGCCGCTCCGGGGGTTCAGGAGGCGGAGATACCCGCCGCTCCGCTCCCGGCAGAAGCCGGGAACGGACGGGAGAGCGGCCAGGATGGGGGCGAACATCAGATTATAGGGGCCGATCCCCGCTAGGAACAGGTGGTAACCGGAGAGCAGGAACCGCCCGCTGATCTCCTCCGCCGGGTGGAACAGGGCCAGTTCCAGGACAGTGATGCTGCGGCCGGCCTCCGCATAGCCCTCGGCGGTGAAGCACAGCGCCCCGAAGAGCAGCACCGCCACAAGAAAATCCACATGGACCACCGCCCGGTACATGTCGGTTTTCAGCAGACGAAAAAATTTCATACTGCTCACCCCGCCTGGTTGTCTAAAATCTGAACATCTCCCGTCAGGCAGTTCACATAGAAGATCAGCTCTCGCTCCTGTCGGTCTTTGGCGTAGAAGGCCCAATAGGGGGTAGCGTCGTAGAGGTCGTAGCTGGTGCGGTAACGCTGCACCACGCCCCGGTCGGGCAGGCGCGCCCCTGTCTCCTGGTCCACAAAGCGGTAGGTCTCCTCCGGCTGGTCGGAGCCGGTGATGCTGAGCCGGTATTCCAGAGCCACGTCTTTGATTTCCTGTGCGCCATAGCCGCTGAGGGTTTCGCTGAGCAAATCGCAGGCGCTGGACAGGGAGACAATTTCTTTGCAGACTGTTCCCTGGTCGTACAGTTCTGCCATACCGTGGCCGCCGCCGAAGAAGTCCAGGTTTCCATCGGAGGTTATGCAGGCAGTGACGGAGCGCAGCTCCACATCGCCGGTCCAGCCGTTTTTCTCGCTGGGGCCAGGGAGGGTAAAGGTAGGGGAATCCGGGTAGCGCCGAGCCACATCGGAGATGGGAACCCCGTTCCAGCAGGTCTGATAGGATACCTTGACAAATCCCTCCCCGTCGCCGCCGGTGCAGGTATACAGGTACTTGGGCCGCAGCGTAACTTGGAGGCCGGTCTGGGCCAGCCAGTCGGACGCAAAGGCTTCCGCCTGTTCCACATGGGGGACATTTCCCTCCAAATCATCCACGCCGATATGATAGCTGTGGTCCAGCAGCCCTGGATCATGGGAATAATGCGCCCAGCCTCTGTCCCGGGCGTACATGACGGTTCCGGTACACCACACCGCCGCGTACCAACCGTTGCCGTCCTCTCCTGTCTGGTCGAAGATGGAGGAAAAGGCGTAGGCATAGGTATCGTCCCAGTGGGATACGGATTGATCATCCCAGATTTCGCCGGGAATCCACCAGCGCATCAGCTTATCTCCATAGTCCAGGTCAAAGCACCCTACCTCCCGGAGCGTACAGTGGGCCAAATTCTCTGGCACAGCAACAGAAATCTTGTCTTGACGGAAGGTAAGGTTCTCGTAACTTCCCGGTGTGAAGCTGGCCGCCTCCGCCGCAGCCTGGTCCAACGGGGTCAGATCAGGACCGGACTGCGTTCCGCAGGAGGGCAAGAGCAGCAGAATCGCCATAAACAGCGGGAGCACTCGTTTTTTCATCGTCAGCCTCCTCTCGTGAACAGACCGGTTTCATAGAAGGAATCCAGGATCATCAACAGCCGCTGGAGATCCGCCGGGGAACGGGTGTAGTCCTTGATACTGGCCTTGGGTTCCCAATCAGCGCCGTTGGCGGTGTTGTACTCCTCCACCAGGGCGGGCAGGACCGTTTCATTCACGCCGTCCAGCATCATCCCGACGTTGACGGTCGTACTCAGGTCTGGGGAATCCCCGTAAGCAGGGCGCTTGAACAGGGAGGACTCCATATTGTCCACCAGCGCCAGGGTAAGCAGATTATAGCAGGTCACAAGATTGAGTTGTTCGTTTGTGGGCCGATCCGCAAACTCCAGCGTGCCTCCGTAGGGGTGCTTGTCGGTTTGCAGACTAAAAGTGTAGCTGCCCAGCCGGTCAGGGAGGCGCAGAATCTCCGCGATGCGGGCCAGGGCGGTGGGATCGCCGCAGTAGGGTGCTCTGGCGTCCCACAGCTCCAGTGCCAGCGGGGAGATCACCACACCGTCCTGCCACAGTAGCCGTCCGGAAACGCCGCTCAGCCACACCTCCTGCACCCCCTCCAGGGGGACCTCCACATGGCCGGAGCCACTAGGGAACAGAGGCGACACCAGTACATCCCGGGCGTAGATGGAGGCAATGCCATTTTCGGTTTCCACACGCCAGCCGTGGAAGGCGTTGGCGGACCACACCGACGTTAGAGACAGGCGGAGTACATCCTCCTCTGCCACCGCCTCCATAACTGCTACGCTTTGGGGTTGGAGGGGCGTGCCGATGATGAACAGCTTCGCCAGCAGACCGGCGACCAGGATGAGTACGGTACATACCACCGCGGCGATGATCTTTCGGTTATTGCGCTTTTTCACCCGTTTCAGGTAGTCCACCTCTCGGGTCTGTTCTGCCGCTTTCGGTTCCGGTTCCCGCATAGAGGCCAGAACAGCGGCACAGGAAGAACAGTTGGTCAGATGCCGGTCCACCGCCTGCCGGGACTCCCCGCACAAAAGGCCATCTACATAGTTAGGCAGCAGGTCACGGACCACGCCGCAGGTCAAATCATTTTTCATTCCCCGCACCTCCAGTTCCCAGTTTTTCCTTGCTTCGGTAAAAGGTCACCCGGGCCCAATTCTCTGTCCTTCCCAGCACGTCTCCGATCTCCCGGAAGCTGAGATTGCCAAAGATCCGGAGGTAAACCACCTCCCGGTGGGGCTCCGGCAGTTGGTGGATCAGCCTCAGAAGGGCCAGCCGTCCCTCCTGCTCCAGCAGTCCCTCCTCCGCCGATGGAACGGGGGATTCCAACGCTGTCTCCAGCGGAACAGAATCCCTCTGGTGTTTTCGCAGATGCTGATACCACAGGTGCTTGGCGATTTGGCAAAGCCAGACAGACAGCTTGCAGGCACCATCGAAGCGGTCAATGGAGCGCACCGCCTGACAGAAGGTCTCCTGGGTCAGCTCCTCCGACAAGTCCGGGTCATGGCACTGGGCCAGGAGGAATTTATAGACGGTTTGGGCATGAGAGCGGTAGACGGCATCCATATCGTCCATGAAAATCTCTCCTTTCGCCCTATATATCCCATTTATATATCCCATTGGGCTTCCATTCGTTACAGACAAGGCAAAATTTCTTCCTGGAATATTTTATCCCATTGTACAAACTGTGGGATAGCCGCGCAAGGCCCAGCCCCAATTATGAAATGCGCCGCCTGTGTCAATGCAGACACAGGCGGCGCTGTCATCCTTATGTTTCCACAAACAACCCCACCGGACAGACATCCGCAAAGCCAGGGGTGGAAATGTACCAGCAGGCCGGGCCGGTTTCATCCCAGCCCACCTCCAGCGTAATGTCATGCCAGCCGTCCGGAAATAAAGCCCGGAAACACTCGCCGGCGTGGATACCGTACCCATCCACCAGCAGACGGGGATGGGGGTCGGTGTCATTGGGGCTGGGAAGTTTAAGCTGACTGATCTTCTTTGCCATAGATGTGTCCTCCTCTTTCTATGTTGTTTTTAGATGGTTGTAGAATAGCATATTTTCCGTGGCTTTGCGGTCGAAATCTGTCAAACCCGCTGGAAAATGATCTGCTTGCGCAGGTACAGGTTAGCAACCGCCGCAGTGATTCCCTCCCGGCTCCGGGCCGTCAGCATCATGTCCGCAATGTTGTCGCTGGTGGTGTCATCGTCATTGTAGAGGGCATCCATCAGCTTTTCATCGGTGGAAATGTCCCGCACCCCCAACTCCGCGCACTTGATCAGCTCGGCGGTGGACAGCGGGGCCTGACGGGACAGCGCCATCACCTGGGCCTCCTGCTCGCTGGGCCGGTCCTTCCGGAACAGCTCCCGCGCCTTGGAGATCGAGACACCTTTTAACACGGTCAGCTTCAGGAATGCTGCCAGCCGCAGAGGCAGGCTCTCGGACAGGGGAACCACATACAGCCCACCCAGCAGGTCATACAGCGCCTCAAAGCCTGTCTCACCCGTTCCAGACGCCACCAGCCCCCGGGTACAGAGGCGGCCCAGGCAGTCCTCCAGCGTCCGCCGGGCGGGGATGGCGCAGTCCTGGTCCAGCTTGTTATACTCCGTTTCGATCTGGGAGAAGTCCAGCAGCCGCCAGTTGAGAGCGGTCCAAAGGGCCATCTCCTGGATGTCCACGCAGTATTCCGTCTGATTGATGATGATGAACGGGTAGCTCCGGCCCAGGCCGTCGGTTTTGCGGCGGAAGTGGCCCAACGCTGCATAGTAAGTTTGAGTATTCATAAGGAAACCTCCCCAAATTTTTGTGATACTTTCTTTTACGGATTTGTGCCGCTATTTTCAACAAGGAACACATCTTTTTTCAGCTTCTGGGCCGCCCGGGAGATCCATGCCCCCACATGGTTGGGCTGGACGCCATAGAGCTTTGCAATATCCGTCCCACTGTACCCGGCGATCTTCAGCTCCAGCGCCTCCATACCCAGTTTTGCCACGCCGCTGTATGTCCGCTTGCCGTACTCCAGCACCTGCTCCACAAACAGGCTGCTGTCCCCATCCCAGGACTGCGCCATATTCCAGGCTGTCTCCGCATCCTCCAGCGGCACCACTACCGCAGTCCGGCTCTGGATCTTCCGGCAGTAGTCCAGCAGGTGGTTGTGGATGACCGAAATGGCGTAGGAATGGAACTGGGCCCCCTGTTGTTCGTCAAAGGTTTCCGCCGCCCGCCAGAGGGCGATACAGCCCTCCTGATACAGATCGTCATATTCCAGGCCGCAGGCCCCCTCATTCACATGGATAAAGCTGTGGATGACCCAGTGGACACAATTCAGATGCTCCTCCGTCAGCTGATCCCGTCTGTTCATATCGTCACCCCCCCTAAGCCGCACGCCGGCTTGTCCTGGAGAACCGGCCGCACAGGTCGATGACCTGCTCACAGCGGTACGCCGAGAAGTGTCCGATATGGGCCTCGCTCTCCGGCAGGCCCAGCTGCATCTGGAGCCAGCGGTAGGCTTCTTTACGGGTCATAAGTCCCTGTTCCCAGAGCCAGTTCAGAGCGATGTGGGCCTGCCGCCGCTTCTGCCGAAGGGACTTGTCTGCCAGCGTCCCCATGGGCAGATGGCTGTCCCGGTGGGCAGACACATAGGCGTCGCAGGTAGGGTAGCGAGCACATACATAGACCTCCTCGCCGGGAGCGGCACGCTCATGCACCACCGACGCGGGCCGGAGGAGTGCCTGGGAGCGGCAGTAGGGACACTTGATGTTGATGCGTTTCATAGAGATACCTTCTTTCATTTGTAAATTTGTGATATGGACAAGAGCCGCCGCAGGGGTATAAGGGCCCCAAAAGCCGCTGATAACAGCCGCTTTCTGTGCGGGGGACTATATTCGATTGTGGGAATGTGCTGGACTTGTCCGGTTTTCAACTCTCACTTCAATACGCCCCTCGAAATCAGGAAATCGGCCCTTGATTTTGTGAACTTTCTGTAAACAATAGAAGAGCCGGTCCGAACCGAAGTTCAGACCAGCTCATTGCGAAGCGATATAGAGTGTGGTAGAATACTATATCATTGCCGGAAATAAAGGAGATATTGTCCCAATGAATATTCAATATACGAAGTGGCAGACGCAGCGAAGATGTACTCCAGATAAGACGGAACTAAATGTGATGCTGCTTGTAAAAGCATGTTCACGCCTGAATCTAACCTATCAAATATACTTTCTGGCCGAAGAGGCAGAACGCAAACAGATTTTATTTGTATTGCGTGTAATAAAAGGGTGTAGATTAAGTGCAGAACTGAGACAATTTATCAAAGAACACAAACGGACAAGATTGGAGCGTTACTGATATGGGACTGTACTTATGCGTATTTGATGAATCCGGAGAAGATGTTGGTGGAGTAGAGGTTGGACTCTACAAATATTTTGCAGAGTTCAGACAAAAAGTAGCCGTCTTTGTTGATAACAACCGTTTTACAAATAAGATGCCTACACTTTTGCAGCACCTTGATTGTGATGGCAGTTGGAGTGTTTCAGATTGCAAAACCTTAATAAACGAATTGACAGAAATCAAAGAGGTATTTCAGAAAGAACCACCATCAAAAGAGATTCAAAACTTGAAAGAAAGTGTATTCAGATTTTATGGAATCACGCCTAAAAACCTATTTGAATGCTTTGTTGATACAGACTGCGAATTTTTGATTGATCGGCTTTTGGAGTTGTGTAATTGTGCCATTAAGGAAAAGCGTTCAATTATGTTTCAGTGATTTGCCGAAATAGCACAGGAATGTATTTTTACTGTCAGGAGCGTACAGTGTATGAACAACGACAAAGTATTTCAGATGAATTTCGGAAAGGTCTACGGCCTTCTGCTGAACAAGGCCGCCAGGAAGGGCCGAACAAAGGCCGAGGTGGATGAAGTTATCTGCTGGCTGACCGGGTACAGCCCGGAGCAGCTGGAGGCAGCCCGCTCCGCCAGCCTCTGCTATGGGGACTTTTTCCATAATGCGCCTCAGCTCAACCCCAACCGGGCGCTGATTAAGGGCGTGGTTTGCGGCGTCCGGGTGGAGGAGATTGACGATCCGCTTATGCGGGAAATCCGATACTTGGACAAGCTGATTGACGAGCTGGCGAAGGGGAAGCCGATGGAGAAGATACTGCGGAAATAGGAGCAGGTGAATTATATAGGAAAAATGAAACTGAATCCTATCAAAGTTCCATGGAAAATTTCTGTGTCAGATGAAATTGCATTGTTTCAGTGTGAGAATGACAGGTTAGAAATGCTCTGTATTGCTGATTTATTTGATTCGTCCAAGTTAGACAAATTGGGTAAAGGCTCAGATTTTTTTGATTATGTATCGATTGTCCAAAAAAGTCTGTAACGTTTTCCCTTCTTGTACGTTAATATAGCAGAAGGAGGTGAACAGCCATGGAATTTGAGGATGCCTACCGGCGGTATTTCCGGGATGTGTACCGCTTTGCCCTGGGACTGACCCAGGACGGACCGCTGGCGGAGGAAATTACTCAGGAAACATTTTTCAAGGCACTCAAAGCGTTTGAGAAATTTGACGGCTCCAAGGACATCCGCGCCTGGTTGTTTACCATTGCCCGAAACAGGTTCTACGACTACTGCCGTGCCCAAAACCGTACCATCTCTCAGGAGGAGCTACCCCAGGAGCCGCCGGAGGGAGTGCGCATCGAGGAACGGATGGAGGACGGGGAACAGGCGTTTGCTATCCACCAGTTCCTCCACAATATGGCGGAACCCTACAAAGAGGTGTTCACTCTACGGGTATTCGGAGAGTTGCCCTTTGAGAAGATCGGGCGGCTGTTCGGAAAGAGCGCCAACTGGGCGCGGGTGACTTTCTACCGGGCAAGGGTACAGATTGCAACGTATATGGAGGAAACGGAACATGAAACATGAGGTTGAATGCGGTGTCATCCGCGACCTGCTGCCTCTATATGAAGATGGAGCGGCCAGTGAGGAAACCACTCAACTAGTGCGGGAGCATATAAAGGATTGCCCCGCTTGCCGGGAGGAATTGCGGAAAATGCGCGTTCCCGTTTCCATGCCCGCCGAGAAGGATGGGGAACTGTGGGAGCGGTACAAACAGCGTCAGGACCAACTCCGGCGGAAAAAGAACATCAGAACCGCATGTGTTCTATTCCTGTTGGCCGCTGCGGTGATGTTCTGTCTGTGCTACACCCTCATCCCCCGGAGCTGGAATCAGGTGAGCGGCATTACTGAACCGGACCGGGTAATGGGCACCTATACCCACACTATCTTTCAGAGCGGGTCTCCCGAATTCGACATCTGGTGGCTGAACAACGCTTCTGGTGCCGCCGTAACCGGCATCGTCATGGATGTGCTGGACGGTGTGACTTATCGGGCGGAGTTGGGCAGCCTGCTGAGTTATATCCCCTTTTTATCCCCAAATACATCTGTGGAGGGGCACGATGGCTCAATCGTTCTGGACCTGGTAAAAGACAACGAAACCTTCGCAAATGTCATACTCCACAATATGGGCAAGGATTGTGAGGTCCATGTCGATATGTGGAATCAGCCATACGGCACATTCATCTATCACACCGACCAGGAGATGTTCGACCAGATTGCCGCCATAATTTGTGAATATGGGGAGAAACAATGATATAAAATCCTATCAGGCTTAATAACAGAATAGATCCATATCGGACACCTGCCCGCCTCCCCCCAGAGTGCGGGCAGGTATTTTCTGCGCCTACAACTTCTCAAAAATTTTTTGTGGGATTTTGCCATCTCCGGTGTATAGTAGGACATACAAAGAAAAAGGAGGGAGACATTGTGGAGGATGTGCAGCTGGTTCACGCCCTGCAAACTCATCTGGACGGCACGATGGAGCAATTTCAGACGGCGTACACCCCTCTGCTGCGGTACATCATTGATCTGTCCTCTCTATCCAGGAAAACGGACACGGCAGAGAACCTGACCCAGGAACCCTTTAAGATTTTTTTGAGATCATAGTGTAACGAACAGTTCCCAACAAGAACTAACAGACAGAGCGAGGAGGTGAGGCATATGGCACGCAGGGGGGAGGACCTCTACGAAAAGCACGCACGGAGTGTATACCGTTATCTGTTCTCCCTGTCCGGGGAGCCGGACACGGCGGAGGACCTGACGCAGGAAACCTTCTGCCAGGCGCTGAAAAGCCTGGATACCTTCCGTGGGGACTGCACGCCCCAAGTGTGGCTGTGTGCCATCGCCAAGCGGCTGTGGTACAAGGAACTGGAGCGCCGAAGCCGCACCGCGCCACTGGAGGAGGCACACCTGTCCAGCCTGGCCGCCCCTGATGACCCGGCAGGAGAGACCGAGCGGCGGGAGGACCGTATGGCCCTCTACCGAAGCCTTCAGCGGCTGGACCCGGAGACCCGGGAGGTCATCTACCTGCGTTTGGCGGGGGAATTCTCCTTCCGGGAGATTGGGGAACTGATGGGACAAAGTGAGGTATGGGCCCGGGTGCGGTTCTACCGGGGGAAGGAGAAACTGGCGAAACTGATGACAGGAGGGCGACCAAATGGATAAGAAATTGGACTGCTGTGTGGTGCGGGACCTGCTGCCCGCCTACATTGAGGACTTGACGGAGGAGGAGACCGCCGCCCAGGTGCGGGAGCATCTGGAGAACTGCGGGGCGTGTCAGAGCCTGGAGCGGGACATGCGCGCCCAGGTGCCAATGGAAAAGGCTCCCAAAGGGGCATTGAACTTTCTCAAACGGGTCAAACGCACCCGGCTGATCGCCGCCGGGGTAATGCTGGTGCTTACCATGTGGTGCGTCTGGTGGCTGTACGACGCGGAGTTCCACTACCCTAACACCGAGGCTGGCCGTCTGGCGGCGGTGGAGGATTATATCGCCAAGCCGGAGGGCAGCGTGGTGAACGGCAACGAACTGCAGAATGTTACCCCTTTGGCCTGGCAGGAGTCCCGCGGAAGGCTGTTTATCTTCTTTAAAGTAGACAACCGGGATCATGTCCATGGGATCATCCAACTCACCCGAGGAATCAATGGCAAGTACCGGACCGATCAATCCAGCATGGCCCCGTTCCCTTACACCGCCGGAGTCATTGCCGAAAGGCTGGATGTGAGGAGGATTGACTGGTCCCCCATTGCAATCGCTGGGGATAACTGCCGGGAGATTTATTCTGTCGCTGTGGAGTATACCTGGTTCGATGGGACAGAGGGGCGGCAGATCACAGGACATGAGCTGATTTACCCGCTGTCAGAGGTCAACTTTTTCTGGCTATTGGAGGAGGAGGACGTCCGGGAAGATCTGGGAGCCTCCTATGAGGTGCGGCCGAGGAATGTCCGGTTCCTGGACAAGGACGGGAACGATATCACCGGGCAGTTCCTGGATGACAGCGTCCAGCAGGGCTGGGGAGGCGGCAAAAGCTCGGCGGAGCAGTTTTTGCTCTACGTGTATATCGGGATCGTAGCCGCCCTGGGGCTGGTATTCATCCGATATTTCCTGCGGAGAGATTAAAAAAGAGCACCATGTGGATGGTAACAAAAGAAGTTCCGAGGGTCAGTTGGCCTTGGAGGGGATGTATGACCCCCGGAAATATTAAGCGCGAAACAGTCAAACCCGCCCGGCTTGTGTGAGCTGGGCGGGTTCAGTTTGCCTGCAAGGGCGTTTCCTGGGAGAGCTGACGCAAAGGATGCTCCTCCGCTGAAGAACACCGCCAGAGCAGATACTGGGCATACAGAGCCTCAAGGCCCGCCTCGGTGAGCTGGCCGCAGCACTCGGCGGGGTCGATCCATACTCCTGTCAGCTGATGAAACTGCTGAACGGCTAAAATGACCGGCTGGCCGTCCCGGTCCGCCGCCAGCAGATAGCCAGGGTCATCCTTTTCACCCTGGCACTTGATGTAGATGCTGTTTCGCCAGTTGCCGGAACAGGCGGTCAGGAACAGGTATAGCTGTTTGGTGGATGATGCCATAGTTTGATTACCTCCTGTTTGAAATTAAAATCAATTTGCGCGTGCGTTTACAAAAAGTTTGACATGGATTGAAAACTATTCGCGGTAAGGCAGACCGTTTTGGACAGGCCCCGGAAAGCTGCTCCAATCAGGAGAATCCCCCCTTTAAAAAATTGAAGCTAAATAATTTAATTTTTTAATTTTTCTGATTGCATTTATCGGAATATGGGTTATACTATAGGCGAGGAGGGCACTGTTATGCTGATTGAGTTCAAATTTTCAAATTACCGTTCTTTCCGCAGCGAGGGCTGCCTGTCCATGGAGCCTATGGGCCTGAGCAGGATGAAGGAATGCCTGATCCCATATCGAGCAACCGGCCTTTTGCCGTCTGTTGCTCTCTTTGGAAAAAACGGGGGCGGCAAAACGAATGTGATCCGCGCCTTCTGGTTCGGCGTGAAATTTATCTGCAATGCCCAGAGGACACAGCACGAAACCGCTTCAATTCCTGTTCAGCCCTTCCTGTTGGATGACATCTCGCAGAACGAGCCCTCTGCGTTTGAGTTTTCCTATATGCTGGACAATATCAAATACGTCTATGGATTTACCGCAACGAAAACGGCGGTTGTGAAGGAATACCTTTACCATTCGCCAAAGGGCCAGAAGGCGATGGTCTTCTCCCGCAGCGGCCAGGACTTTGAATTTCGGGAGGGATCTGAGAAGAAAAAACGGGAACTGATCAGTGAAACAGTGGCGCCGAATCAGCTCTATTTCTCTGTGGCGTGTACGATGAACGAGAAAGCCTGTATGTCCGCCATGCGCTGGTTCCGGGAGCAACTGCTGTTTTCCCGTGATTATACAGACCTCTCCGACCAGCTGATCGAGCACTCGGAAAATCCCAATATGCTGCAAGCCATCAAGCGTTACGCCATAGAAGCGGATCTGGGCATCCAGGATATGAAATTTGAGGTCAAAAGCACAGAGCTGACAACGGCGGATCAGCTTCCGGCCGATCTGCCGGAAGATATTATCGCGGCCTTGAAGCAGTTTGCAAAGGCCCTGTCAGATGACCCCAATGCTTCTGAGCGCAAGCTGCAAATGGGGGAAGTGAATGTCACCTCCTTCCACCGTGGCTTGGACAAAGAGGGGCAGGTCCACCTGTACGGCCTGCCGCTGTCTGTCGAGTCAGACGGCACAAGGCAGCTCATGGCCCTGGCTCCCGCTATTGAGTATGTGTTATCCTGCGGCGGGGTGCTGCTTGTGGACGAGCTGGAGAACCGGATACATCCTCTTCTCATGCAGCTGATCGTCTCGAAATTTCAAAGCCCAAAATCCAATCCGAACCATGCACAGCTCATTTTTACCACCCACAACACAGAGCTGCTGGATGCCGGCCTGATCCGAAAAGACCAGATCTATTTTGTGGATAAGGACAAAACAAGCGGAAGCTCCTCCCTATACAGCATCAGCGAGTTTTCCACCACCACCAATGAAAATATTCGCAAGGGCTATCTGCTGGGGAAATACGGCGCTACGCCCGACCTGGATATAGAGGAGGTATAGCCGTGGCACGCCAGACGAGAAAGACAAAACCGCTGATCTACGTTTTCTGCGAGGGAGAGAGCGAACAAGCCTATACAAGATTCCTGAAAGAGCGGTTTTCAGATACTGCGGTCATCAAATGTGTGCCGCAGACCGGCTTGTTCCAGGAGGCAAAGGACAAATTTGACAAAGAGCCGCGGTATCGGGACAATGCGGATGTGACGGATGAAATCTGGTTTTTCTTTGATGTGGAGGATGACGATGCTGGGAAGTGGGATCAGCGGCTGAAAATAATCAAATATCTCCGCAAGCTGAAGAAAAAGCCCGGTATCCGGGTCAGGCTGCTTATGACAACAGCGTGTATCGAATACTGGCTTCTGCTCCACTATGAAATGATCGCGCCGCCTATCCATACCGTTGCGGACAAGAACCGGATACTGAAACGGGTCCAGGACTTTGTGCCCGCCTATGCCAAAGGAGATCAGGCCGCAACCTCGGTCATCGCACAGGAATATAAAACGGCGATCCTCCATGGAGATCGAACTTTAGATGCTCTGATGGCCGACGGAATGCCTGTCAGAGAGGATTCCGACGAGCGCAGCGGTTGGCTGTGCCAAAGCCATAAAACATTTACGACTGTGCAGGAGGCCATCCAGTTTTTAGAGGAACATTGTAATTTAGAGGAACATTGTAATATAGACTTGTAATATGATTGTCTCTTTTCTCTTTTGTGTGGATAGCCTTGCCCGCTGGCGGTTTTACCAATACCAGCTTTAATCTGAAGATTGGCTGTGATATCATCAGTGCGAAGGGAGAGCAGGTGAATCCATGATAAAAGTTAGTTTTCGTTCTGCGAATGCCGCAGATGATATCTGCAATATTTTGGAAATATCTTTAACCAATCAAATGGAAATAGAACAATGGTTGATGGAGCAGGTTCAAACAATTCAGTTTGACTCCATGGATTTCCCACATGATTTAGAGGCTTTTTATGACTGCTATTTCAACAGTGGGCAGGAAGAAACGGATGCCCGCAAAATATATCATTTGTTAGAGCGCAGTCTGACGGATATGAAACAAGTCTTATTCTCGGTATATATTGTGGACAATCAGATGAATCAGATTAATGAAATCGGGATTTTTTGAATGTTATTGCAGCGTCCGGTTGATTGGGCAGTCGTCCATGACGGGCGGCCGCCTGTTTCGTCATTTCGCTGGCTGAAAAAGCTTGCGGGCATCCATCAACACGAATGAGAAAAGGGATATATGATTTTGGTCGTTGACAGCCCTTAGAATATTTGCTATAATGAATGTAATAAGATAAGTCCTCGTAATCTGCAAGAGATTGTAAGCGCCATGTGTTGGCGCCAGACCGGGGCATTGTTAGAGAGGCACTCCAGCTATGGAGTGCCTTTTGCGTTGTGCAGGGCTTATCCAATGATCCAAAACGGCCCACCCGCTCCGGCCCGTTTGCTGGCCTCATTCAGTATGATGGACAGATCCCACAGCTTCTCACTCCGCCGGTAGCTGGCGGGGTCAGCCACCATGATCTGCCTGTCCTGTACGCCCCGGAGAATGATGAAATGTCCGCCGGAGGTGAAATGCCCCTTGGTCATAATGGCGACCACCAGCTTCCCGTCACTCAAAGCGTCCAGGATACGCTGCGGCTCAGACGCTGTACAGCCCTCCACATTCAGGCCCCACGCTTTCGCCGCGTTGGGGATCAGGGAGTGGTAGGAACCGCTCTTGCTGCACCAGCCGCCGTTCTCATAGGCCCATTTTGCCATCTCAACAGGGTCAACAATATCAGCTGTCAAGGAAGACACCACAATGGACATGGAGGTGGGGCCGCAGCCGTAACCGCCGATGTTGTCTGTGCCGTAGGGCTTGTTGGCCCAGCGTTCGTCCAGTTGATTAAAGTAGACGACTTCTGTTGCACCGTCGGTAAAGCGGACATTCCCTAGGGAGGTAATCGTAGTTCCGCCGTACTCCGTATACTGGAACATTCCATCGCCCAGGAACAGGCTGAGATTCTGGGCATAGTCCCCGGCCAGCGCCTTCTGGTCATCGGTCAGATGGAACACCGCATCAGCAAAATAACTCTCCCCATTGTAGGAGAGCGTGTAGATGTACCAGGTTTCCTCCTTTGTCTCCACCACATCCTCAGTGTCCGGGTCGTCGGCCTCTACTGTCCGGGTCTCACTGGTGCGGGTGTAGGAATAGAGATTGCTCTTGCCCTGCCGGAGTATGGCCTGCATATCTGCCAGGGAGATGGTGTCCCAGCTCTCGTCCTTGGCGGCGCAGTATTGAGCAATAAAGGAATTGGTGTTGCCGGTCATATCACTGGCGTAGGGATTGACGATCTCGTAGTTGTCGCCGCCGGTGGAGGCAAAGTCCTGGGCGATCCGGGCCTCCGCGTCGGCAATGCCCTCGCCCAGAACCTGATTGACGGCAAAGGCGATGTCGTTGGTATTCTGGACGATGGCGGCGTTGTCATTGAGGATGGGCTGTCCGGCGCTGCCGCTGCTGGTCAGGCCGCCGAAAATCAGAGAGGGCAGCATGAGGACAAACAGCACCGGGAGTATGAGCAGAACAGCAGCAGCGGCAAGAATCTTTTTGCCATGCTGCGCGGCATACAGAGCGGCCCCCGCCGCCGCACCGTAGGGTCCGCCCACCGCCGCGCCTTTGGCAGCTGCGGCGATGGCCTTGCCGGTCTTGATTGCTCCATGGATAGTGTGTGCAGTGCCGGCTACTTGGGACAGGCTGCTTTTTTCCTGAGTGTTCAGTTTCAAATACCTCCTACTTGTGAATTGAGCGTTTTCTTATATAACGAGAGCGTAAAAGTGAAATACCCGGCCAGCGTATTTCTTCCAAAAATTTTGCGATGCAGAGTGAACCTTTTGCGTCTCGCAGAAGTATATCATAGCAAAGGGGGTGAGGCGGTTGATTGACCAGTACATACAGCAATATGGCCGGCGGCTCTATGGCCTGTGCCGTTCTCTATGCTCCAGCCCCTACGATGCAGACGATCTGTACCAGGAGGTTTGGCTGAGGGTAGTCAGGCATATCTCCAAATATGACCCCAGCCGGGAATTTGAACCGTGGCTCACCCGCATCTGCGTAAACACCTACCGAAGTACCCTGCGGCGGCTGGCAAAAAGTCCTCTGCTGGACTTCTCGAACGGAGACGAGAAGGACCGGCTGCTGGCTGGCCTTCCCGCCCCGGAGGAAAAGGATTATTCACCCCTGTATGAAGCGGTAGACAGGCTGCCGGAAAAACTGCGGCTGGCGGTGGTGCTGTTCTATTTCCAGGGAGAGGACCTGGCCTCCGCCGCTCAAATTTTGAACATCCCCATCGGGACGGCAAAATCCCGGCTGAACAAGGCCCGAAAATTATTGAAGGAGGTGCTTGCCGATGAAACAGACCTTTGATTTTGAACAGTTTGACCCACCCATTCTGAATGAGAATATCCTGCGGCGGGAGCTGGAAAAGAGAGCGGAGCGACGGCGCACCATACTTCTGACGATAGCCGGGGCGCTGTTTCAGGCAGTTTTTATCCTGCTGGGCCTGCTGTGCTGGAACACCGCTCCCGCGCTTACCCTGGCCTGGATCGGCTTCGCCATGGTTTCTATGGTGGGGAGCGGAGTTATCACAATCATCTATGCACAGAGAGGAGGGGCGTGTTATGGCCCTGTCTATGAGAACAGTAATATTTAGTCTGGTGGTTCTGGTTGCGTTGCTGAGCATTCCCGTTATGATTGGCGTGTACGTCTACCGGGATGCCAAACGCCGGGGGATGAACGCTATAGCGTGGACGCTGATTGCTGTAGCAGCCCCCGCCTTGATCGGCTTTATCATCTATCTGCTGGTGCGGGGGAATTATCCTGACCTGCAATGTCCTCAGTGTGCCGAGCCTGTCACAGAGCAGTACACGGTCTGTCCCCACTGCGGCGCCAAGCTGCGCCCCGCCTGTCCAAACTGCTCATTCCCCGTGGAATTGGACTGGAAGGTGTGCCCCAAGTGCGCGACTCCGCTTGATGGAGTGGAAATGCGCCACACCCCGCCCCTGCGGCAGCGGGACAGGTCATTGAGTAAAATCCTGATTGCCATTATCGTAGTTCCGGTGGCGCTCATTGCGCTGGCAGTGTTTGGCCTCACCGCGTTCCAATCGGCCGGTGGCCCCAGCACCCTGCGGGAAGCTACCTTTGAAGAATACGACCAGGAGCAAACATCAGAAACGGTGCGTGAGGCGGTACACGACTGGCTGGACAGTCTGGAGGTTCGCTCCGACCGGGCCTATGCCCTGCGGTATGACTATTCCAATGATCTTGGAGCCGGGCATGAATACTACTACCTGTTCTATATCCCCGATGGAGGCCAGTCGCCCGATACGAGCTTCGGAACGGACTCCGGCCTGTTTGGAACCACACTGAACCTCCGCCTGGAGCGCACAGGCTTCAGCGGCTCACTGTACTGCGTGCAGACCAGTGCGGAGAATCCACCGACCCCTCGCATTGTCCTGGGCGGGAAGCACATTCGCTGCGAAATGCAGGCAGTGGACTATAACCCGACTCTGTTCTTTATTGAACCCAACTACGCCCAGGCGGAGCCAGGTACGGTGGAGCTGCCGGAACGGCTGTCCGTCGTGAAAATTGTGGGCAATGCCAATGTGGGAGCAGCCGAAGTGACAGGTTCCGCTGCCGCCAGCGAGAACGCAGGCGTTACAGAAATCGTGGACGAAGACTTGATGCTCAAAATTCTTTCCGCCATTGACAGCGGGGAGCGGGTGCCGATGGCTGAGATCCCTGATTACGACTTCACAGACGGTTTTGAGATCATCGTGGAGTATCAAATTCAAGAGGACCTGATCATGCACCCGGATATGGCCCGGCATCTGGTGTTCGTAGATGACGGTATCTGCTGCCTCATTGATGACCGGGTAACCAACAGCGCCAACGGTAGTGCCTACCGGATTATGGGTGAAGATTTTTATACTTTGTTGGAAGGGCTGTTCCAGTAGGGCAGCGTAACCGTATCAAGAGAATAGTTCTGCTCACAAGGCGGACCCTGCGGTTAAAATCCAGGGTCCGCCCGCTGTTGTAAAGGACAGCTCTTGCATTGTGGCCTCACGTTTTTGAAAAGGTTCTTGACAAGCGCGTCTACATGATGTAGTCTGTATATGAGACTACATCATGTAGACAGGAGGCTGTACTTATGGCAGAAATTCAGTTAGGGGCCGTGGAGGCCCGTTTTGCAGACATCATCTGGGAGCGAGAGCCGGTGACATCCGCCGAACTGACGAAACTGGCTGCGGACAAACTGGCCTGGAAGCGGACAACCACACACACGGTACTGCGCCGGCTCTGCGACAAGGGCTTGTTTCAGAACAACGACGGTACGGTGACTTCTCTCATATCCCGGCAGGAGTTCTATGCCCGCCACAGCAAGAAGTATGTGGATGAAACCTTTGCGGGTTCGCTCCCCGCTTTTCTCGCCGCCTTTACCAGTGAAAAGAAATTGACCGCCGAGGAAATTACCGAGATTCGTGAGCTGATTGACAGGGCAGGTGAATGATGTGGGCGATCTATTCCTGAAAACTCTGAACATGAGCATTGCTGCAAGCTGGCTGATTTTAGCGGTGGTGCTGCTTCGGCTCGTGTTGAAAAAGGCGCCGAAGTGGATGGCTGCACATGAAATTTCGCGCCCTGCAATCCCTTGGTGGGATTTGTCGCGTCTACCTTTTTGATGATAAGGGTGTAATCTTCCTTTGTTCCCGGCTTGACGGACAGTTCCCCCAGGATAACTTTTTGTACGGAGCTGGCGGGATGTGCGGAACTGCCCGCGCCAGTGAAGGTATACTCGTAAACAGCGCAGTCTCCCCAGACGCCCTGATTGCCCAAGTCCAGGATATACTGCGCCCGGCTGCGGAAAGAAGAACCATCCTTTTCCTGGTCAATGCTGGTGAAATGTGATCCATCCAAAGAATTGAACACAGCCATCAATTCTTCGGCGCAGGCCACGACGGGATCGCTCATGCTGCCCTGCTGATAGCGCCAGATAATGGCTTGCACCCAGGCATTCATATACCAGGTATAGCCATCGCCCCAAACGTTGTCTACACTGAGGGCCTTGGCCTCATCCGTGAAGACCCCGGTGGAGTGGGCATAATAATAAGCCATCATGATCTCCACTGTGGGATCAGAGATGGCTCTTTTATTTCCCCAGGTCTGGCCGATCAAAGACTGCCCCATGCCGCCGCCTTTCGTGCCGCAAAAGCCGGCGGTGGTTTTATCTCCGTTGGCGTAATACATTTGATGCAAAGAACAGCGGCCAAGCGCCGCAGACTCATACGAAACGCCGGACATCCCGAAGCGTTCCAGCTTGATCGTATCGCTGGCGGCGAAGGCCGTTGCGGGAAACAGGCCAAGGACACAGACCAATGCCAGAAGCATGGCCGTCATCCGCGTCCACAAAAAATGCGTTCATTTTTTCATAAATGAAAATCCTTTCGTTTTTTCAAAGGAAGAAGCCTCTCAGCAAACATGCTGAAAGGCTTCTTTCCATGATTATGGATAGTGTCATAGGGGACTGTAGCTGTTGGGAATGCCTACTG
>CATLJA010000031.1 GCA_949959305.1 uncultured Oscillibacter sp. | reverse complement strand
CCACCTTTCGCCCACTGAGCGCCTACATAGGATCAGTGCGATCAACAGGGACGTCTATTGCCTATATGAATCCGATATCTTGTATCTGGAAGTTTTTCGAAACCACCTCCACTGGCATCACCGCAACCGGGTCATAGAATCTCTGGGTACGCTGTCCGGTGCCTCCGAATGTCTCTCGGAGGATTTCGTAAGGGTCCACCGCTGTTACATTGTCAATAAAAATCATGTGGAAAACATCTCCCGCCGCGGCGGGAAGCAATGCTCCCTTATCATGGACAATGGGGATGAGATCCCCATTCCCTATAACAAATTTGTGTCATGCAGAGATCAGCTGACCCGTTCGGCTGGGACAATACCCTTTTCCGCCGTGGTGACGCCAGTTTAAGGCAAAATGCCTTGACCTTCCTTCTATTTCCACGTATTATGCTGACAAAGCCGTTTCAAAGCGTGTTTATCATCTCCCTACGCACATCTATATGGTGGATTTTCTGCCCAGACTTGTTGAAACCCCTCGCAATCCATCAGGATTTCTGAGGTTTTTCGCCTCGCTGGGAAAAATCTGCTCGCCAATCCCCTCATGTCGAGATGCTAAACAAGCTCTAAGGCAAATAAAATGAAAGGGGAATAAAAATGGCCAGCGTTAAAAAATTTTTGGATGACTTCACCGGTCAGAGCCAGGCCCGGGATCAGGCAAAGAAGGAGGCGGCCAGCCTTGTCCAGCTCGCAAACTCCAAGCTGGACAATCTGGAGAACAAGATGAAGCAGATGTTCCACAATAAGGAACTGGAAGCCCAGGTGCAGATCGTGGGCGACCGAATGGGTGCCTTTGCTCGGGAGTATCGGGTCAACTACTCTGATGGAGATATGTCCAAGGCGGTGGAGGAGCTCATCAGCCAGATCATGGATATCGGCACTGAGAAGGCCGCCACCATCATTTCAAAGGCTATCAAAAACGGCCTGAACGCCATGTTCACCTCGGTCAGCGTTTCGGAGGAGGAAAAGCAGCTGTTTGTCGTGCTTCTGGAAGGGGCCGCCATGGTTCGGTATGACATATGGGTCTGGAAGAGCTGCGAGCAGGATCAGTCGCTGTTCAGCCATGTGGAGAGCGTGGTCGCGATTTCCTACGCCCGGTCGGTGGTGGACCATACCAAGCTCACCGAGGACGAGCTGAACGACGGTATTAACCGGAGTCTCGGCGGCGCCAGCTTGAAGGAGATCATCGAGTATAAGAAAGAGCTTTTGGAGTTGTTCAAGCTGAAGGCTAATAACACGATGTTGTGCGCTGTACCCGACAACTCACTCCCTCCTGAGCAAGCCAATGCGCAGCTCAACGGCGCCCTCATGCAGATGATCGCCGCCACAGCCGACCAGGCCGTTGATCAGGCAAAGACTCTGCAGCCTCCCATCGTGAAAACTGAGATCCAGGAGCTTCTAGCCCTGGATACTAGCGGGTATCAGCCCAAGTGAGGGAAGACAGATTATGAGAATCTTGACTTGGAACGCATGTGGCGATATGGGTAATAGGTCTCAAGATAAAGCCAATGAGCTGTCCAGAATCCTGGACTGCTGGGCGGCCACAGACGACGAGGTTGCCATCGTCTGTCTCCAGGAGGTCAATGCTAACAGCGGCACGCTGTGTCAGCATTTGAGGCAGCTCAACTGGAATATCGCGGCGATAGATGAGCAGGACGGTGGAGGCGGACGCCAGCAGGTGATAGCTGTTCATCCAGACCTGACCATCGACAGCTTCAAAGTGATCAACCTGTCCAAATATGGAGATCCTGAGACCATCCCTAACAGGCCTTGCCGAACTCCCTGCTGCGCCGATATCTCTCTGCCCGATGGCAGTACATTTACCGTAGCGACTTGGCACGCCACCTTGGGGTCACGACAAGAAGATCATCTCCAAGGGTTCTCGAAGTATTTAGAAACCCTATCGAAGTCACTGCCTGACAGCAGGATTATCTTAGCCGCCGATTTCAACTGCGAGATAGGCCGTATCAATGACCCCGGTCTGTTCCCCGGTTATCACGGCTATAGCTGTCGGCTAGATCATATTATTGCTGTCAATGTGACACTGACAGATGGGCAGAACAGCACAGAAGGCAACAGCGATCACGAGCTTGTCTCCGCCCATTTCGAGCTGTAAACAGTGTAGAATCACGCCTGCCGTGGAACTACGGCGTCACTGGGCGTAATCAAAACCTTTTTGAAGCCGGGTCAGTCATTCAGCTTCATTGAACGGCCGACCGGCTTCACGCAAAGTGTTTTCCCCCATTGGCCTGCCTGCGGAGGGCTTTTTTGACAACCTGAGGAAGACCGCCATAGGCGGTCTTCTTTTTTGGAGATGCGGGCTGGATTCGAACCGGCGGACTAACAGTTTTGCAGACTGTCCTCTTAATCCTCTTGAGTACCGCATCATGGCTGGGATAGCTGGATTCGAACCAGCGATACCGGCTTCAAGGGCCGGGGCCTTGACCCACTTGGCAATATCCCATAATTGGAGATCCGCGCCGGACTCGAACCGGTCATTACAGCCGTGAAAGGGCTGTGTCCTAACCATTTAGACGAGCGGACCATATGCCGGGAAAGCTTCCCTGCACGCTATGCCGCAGAATGATCTACGATCAGGGTGTCGTCAATGTGGACCTTGAGCAGCGCTGCAAGACCAATTAGATTGCCCACAGTGGGCAGGGCTGCACCAGTCTGCCACTTGTAAATTGCCTGAGGCGAGTTAAACCCAAAGGCTATCTGCAGGTCGTCTACCGTCAGGCCAGCAGCTTTCCTCAAACTGACAATGTTGGCGCCAGTCTGAACCAGATTTATCGTGGGAATGGAGAGCATTGCTCCTCACCTCCTCTTCCATGAATTCAACACCCCTTTTGGGCATACAAAAAGCCGCTTGCCTTACAGCCAAGACAAGCGGCATAGTCATTCATGGAAAGATAGTGTGAGACGCTAGGTACTCAATCCAACCAAACGCTGCTTGTTCTGATTTGGGCGCACTTCACCATAGCTATATTCCTCAGTCAGGAAAATAGCTTGCAGCTCACACTCATAGAAGTTAGCAGTGTTCATGGTCTTCATGGCAGTGGTCTCCTTTCTTAGAATGGGTTGTGTTAAACCAAATTCAGGCGCCTCAAAGACAATGTTGTCCTTGGGATTGAAAGGAGTTCCTTTCTTCAAAGGTGTGTTGAAGCAACATCGCGGCATCCTCCTATGCCGCTGGCCTTCATTTATATGACAGATAAAAAGCGGCGGCTTCGATTTCTCAAAAGCCGCCGTTCAGTATAATGGAGCATGACGATTTTCTGCTGTACAACGGTTTTTTTCTTTTGCCGTCGCGCGGCAGATAGGTAGAATGTATTCTTATCATTTCAGTGACTTACTTAATTTTATCAGAAAGCACGAACCAGAAATAGAAGGTGCTGTTAGATGATGCTATTCGTCGCTAATTGCCGAGTATATGCACCACCGTTCCACAGGGAAATTTCCCGTTTCAAGTCAACCTATTGGTCAAATTACCATGTCCGGCATACTCTTCACAATGCCGTGGCAAGAGCTTTCTCGGACTTATCAAACTCTTTACCTTGAGAGAACTCCTGGTACATCTCCAGCAGTTCACGAGCATGGGCGTAAATGCTTGGCCCGTATTTCGGGTAGTGAGAGGCGTTGGAGGCAGACGTGATAAAGTTTTGGATTCCGTTGATAAAATCCTGCTTTTTTGAGACATCCCCGCAGTCCATCCCGCAGGGCAGCACACTCCCCGCCTGACCGGGGAACTTCGTCTGATACGCCCCGATACGGCAGAGCCAGCGATTCAGCGCCGCCAGCTCCGCATAAGAGGCATTGCGAGGGTCAATGTCGCGGATATGACAGGTGAAGTCAAACTCCCCACTGCTGGCCATGCCCCGGATGCGAACGATGGGGTCCTCGTCCGTGGAATCGGCGGTAAACTCCGCTTCGTAGGTCTGCGGGTTCGTGCCGCCCACGCCGCCGCTGCAAAGGATGTTTTCCCCCATCCTCAGAAAAAAGTCTGGTCCTTGGATAAAACGATGCACAGGCTTTTCCTGTTCTGCCGTCAGGCTCTCCGCAAAGGCGGAGGGGCCGGAGATCGAGCGGGACCGCCACGACAGCGCAGCAGCGTTCGGCATTGCAAAATTGAGAAGCGCCCCCATGTTCATGAACGTCCTCCCTGCTTGTCGGTGAACAGATCCGCCGACAAAAGGCCCTTGATCAGATTGGACACCCGGCCGCAGGCGGACGCCTGATCGTAGACCGGGGAAACATCCTTGTATTTGGGAGTCCCGTCAGGGTTCAGCTCCCTAGACAGCTCCGCGCCCCACTTTTTCAGGGAAAAGGCCCACTGGTCCAGATAGTCCAAGGGATTTCCCGGCCAGTGGTTGATACGATCCAGCGTATCCCGCATATCCGCCGAAGTCGGGAAGGGGTTGTCCATATCCCCCAGGGGCACCAGATGGAACATCATGTTGGTTCCCTGGTAATCCGTGTCGCTGATAGCCCCCATGGCGTTCAGCTCATGGGTTAGGTCCATCCAGTCCCGTTTGGAAATGGAATTTGGGTTGGCCTTCAGCCGCTGTAAAGTCCTCTTCGCCCCGTCGGTGAGTTTGTCAGCAATTTCCTGGTTTTTGCCGGACAGAAGGTCCGAGAAGTCCACCGAGGGACCATCCGGATTTACTCCCGCGGGCTTGTATTTTCCCCACTCCGAGGTGGGAATGCCTGTGTTGTTGACAATGTAGTTCACTCCGGTGTCCATGTTATATACGCTCCTTCCAGAATATCGTTCAAATCCAGCCCCGGGCCATAGCTTCGGCTCCGGTGATAAAATCCGGCCAATCGTCCTCCCGGAAATCTTTCGCCCAGGAGAGAATGTCATCCAGCCCGCAGAACCCCACCATGGGAGCCTCGTCGAAGCCGCGGAGCCACGCGGCGGCAGAATCCGGGTCCGTGCCTGCCGCATAGACCCCGCCTTTCAGCTCCATCCGAACATCGCGGTTTCCGACCGCACTGGTTTTCCCTTTCTCACTGAGTATGCCCAGCTTCTCCATGGCATCCAGCGCGTCGTAAATCTCAAAGGCGGACAGTTCCCCGGCGTAACGCTCCCGCAGAAACGTCAGATTTTCCTCCGTCCAGCCCCGGGAATCCGGGAGAATCGCCTCCGGCTGCCCGGCTTTCCAAGCCCGATAGTCATCCATGAACTGCATATACACGGAGTCCAGCATCCGGCCCGGCGGCAGCTCCCGCATCTTCTGCCGCTGGCGGTCCACATCCAGATACTTGTCAAAAGCGGATTTCTGACCGTCTCTCCGTGCCGTCCGCCGGTTTTCCATCCCGGAATAGGGAGAGACACAGGTCATTAGATTACTTGGGATGTTCATGCGCATGTCCTCTTTTCTTTTTTCAAGTTACGCCTGGCAGAGTTCCTTTATCAAAGCGGCCACCTTTTGACAGGAGTTGATCTGATTGGTAATCGGAGAGAAGTTGCTGTACTTGAGGGACCCGTCCTCGTTCCGTGCCCGGGCCAGATTGCTCCGCCAGTCATACAGGGAGGACATCCAATCATCCAGGTATGCCAGAGGGTTGCCCGTCCAGCCATCGTCGCTGATACAGGCCCACAAGCCGTCTTCCGAAGGGCTTTTTTTGCCGCCAGCCTGACTTAACAGCTTGTTTTTCAGGTCCATCGGCAACTCGTACTTGACAAACTCCCCCTTCTCGTCCCAATAGCCCAGGGGGATAAAGTGAAAGTCGGCGCTGGTACACTGGGAGTCAGCCTCCGAAATGGCCCCCAAGGTTTCCAACTCCTTACAAAGACCGCTCCACTCGTCCTTGGTGATGTCATTTGTCCCCGCCTGAATCCGGTCCAGCACAGCCTTGGACCCAGGGGGGAGCTGATTGCGGAGAGCCTGTAAACTGGCGTTGTCCTCCGCCAGCTCTAGCGTATCGTTCGCTTTTTCCACAGCGGCAGCCTCCGTGGCCTTTTTCAATTCCTCCATAAAACTGGATCTGGAACTCCGGCCAGAGGATGGGATAATCCCTTTTGTGCGGCTGCCGCACACCGGCTGGCATCCATACAAGTGCATCATAGATCCATCTCCCTTGAAACTTGTACTCCCTTACGTTTTGAGTTTGTATTCCCTTACCATTTTTATGGTATCACCACGTCAATATTTTGTCAACATAAATTTTTAATGACATTAAAAATTAAATATCAATTACTTTTTGGCAGGCGCATATTGACGAAAACGGAAAATGATATATAATGTCCCTTGTAGTTTTTTTAGGCTTTTGCCAATTTTGGAGGGGAGGATGTGATTACCTCTGTCTAAAAACAGTTCTGCCCAGGGAATCGAGGAGAATTTGAAACGGGCCGTTGCGGAAATGCTTGTTCTTGCTATGTTGAACAAGCAGGATATGTACGCCCATCAAATTGCGCAAAATCTATATGAGGGTTCCGGGAACAGGCTGAACATCGTACCTCCATACATGCTTCTCTATCGGCTTATGGAAAACAACTATGTTCAGGACCTGCATAAGTCAACCGCTCCAGACGGGCGGAGACGGCAGTATTATCAAATCACCGAAGAGGGCCGGCGCTATTTGAAGGACTTGATTATGCGCTACAATGACTTTATAGAGGGGGTTACATTATTATTGAAAGAAGGGGAGAGTGAACAATGACTAAAGCGGCTGAACAGTATAAATCACAAGTAAAACGCTCTCTTTTCTGCGGCAGAGCCGACAGGGATCATCTTCTTGACCGGCTCGCGGAGATGCTGGATGACTTTCAACAGGCAAGACCGGAAGCAGATTACGCCGAGTATGCGGCTACCTTTGGCGAGCCTCCGGCATGTGCTGCGGAATTGCTTTCGAGTTTGGGAGAGTCTAAATTTGAGGCTATCCACAAAAAAAAATGCTTTTGGTTCGCCGAGGCGTATATGTAGCGATTTTGGCTGTATTTGTTCTTGTATCGTCTTTCTGGTGTTATAAGTATTATCAATCACGCGCCCTTAACAAAGATACAGTTGTAATCATAGAGCCTGTAATTGAGGTTCCAGAGGATGTAGTTGATGAATCAATTGCGCGAACTCCCGAAAACGCTCACTCATATGAAGGAGAATAAAAATGAAGAGGATTTGTACTTTTCATTTAGCTGACGATCCACATAAAAGCAGAAAAGGGAGGCAACCAACGAGTGAAGCGGCTGAACAGTATAAATCACAAGTAAAACGCTCTCTTCTTTTACTACGGCATTTATAAAGTGCACACTGATCAATACTATATCGTTTAATTTCCTTACCCATCAGGAATCTCCAAGTCCTTTTGACATATTGTTTATCAATTGCAACATCATGGAACGAATAAAGGAGTTACCTTTACCAGATTTTTCTGCCTCTTCTAGTGTTTCAGATAAAAGGATAAGCGATGATAATTTTATGCCATAAGTTTTAGAATATCGCTCTAAAATTTCAAGAGATGGTTGCTTTTTGTTGTTTTCAATTTCAGAAAGATAGCTTGGAGAGATTTCTAATAATCTACTAAGTTCGGTAGCTGTGTAACCGTATATCTTACGTGTTCGTTTCAGTGTATCCCCAATCATGACACAGCCTCCTTACCAAGCCTTTATGTAAATGCATTAAGCAAAGAATACAGAAATTAGATGGGTTTCCCGTTTGCTGTACGACCTCACATCACTACTTGAAAATCTCACAGAGGTACTGAATGATTTGGACAATCATCCAGATGGTCTCGATCCCTTTGAATAGCGCCTTGAAAATAAATTTCCGGCCAAAGGGGTTGATATGGTGAGAAGTTTCGGGGGTCTGTGAGGTGTCGGTTTTGTCCTGCATGAACAACGACTTAGTTTTCTTTTGTATGATTTACTCCTTCGAGAACCACAAGTATTGTTTGCGTGGTTCCCCCCCCCCCAGCGAGGGGGCGGGTGCATACAGGACAACCCATCTAATTCTTTTGGGCCATGCCCAAGCCCCCAGCTTGGGCATGGCCGGCGGGTCGGGCAGCTGGTCGGTCAGTCCAGTGCCGCCCCCGGGGATAGAGCACCACTAGGATGCTCCACAAGTACAAAATGTACTCCAATTTAGGGGAGGTGACCAGCAGGAAAATTTTCTCTGCTCGTCGTTGTATTTTGATATTACCATATCTACGTCTTTCTGTCAAGAAGTTTTTTCGCTATATGCGAAAAAACTTCTACATATAAAGTGCACAAATTAGAAATAAAATAGTCGCTGCTATAACCAGGGATAACTGGATAAATTGTTTTCTATCCTTTTTCCAACATCCTTGCAAAGCACAGAAATCTATGGTAGTATAATTATTATGTAGAAGTATGATCGATCGATTAAAGGAAGTAGGTGGTAACTTTGGACACGGCAGAGCAAAAGCGCCAGAAAGATTTGGAGCGGCTACACAGTCTTAGGCCGATGGATGATGATTTTATGCGATGCCTTTTCAAAGACAATATTCCTTTGGCTGAAATGGTGCTTCGCATTATCACTGGTAAACCTGACTTAGTGATTACTGACTGTCAGACACAAAAGGATATGAAACGGCTGGCCGGGGCGCGCTCCATCTGCTTGGACGCATACGGAACTGATTCTGTCGGGAAAAAATATGATTTAGAAATCCAGAGAGAGGATAAAGGGGCAAATCCTCATCGTGCAAGATTTCATTCCAGTGTATTGGACATTGAGAACCTGGATGCAGGTCAAGAGTTTAGCGAATTACCAGAGACATTTACCATTTTTATCACTGAAAAAGATTTTTATGGAATGGGTGAACCCCTCTATCCAATCGAGCGTATGAATCTTGTGATAGGTAAGCCTTTTGAGGATGAAGAGCATATCCTTTATGTGAATGGCGAGTATCGCGGAGATTCTGACATTGGTAAACTGATGCACGACTTTAACTGCACCGATGCTGCCGATATGAACTTCGCGTTGCTGGCAGAACGCACCAGATATTTGAAGGAAAACCCGAAAGGAGTGGGTGAAATGTGTCGAGCGATGGAAGATATGAGAAAAGAATCTTTAGTTGAGGTTGCCAAGCGAATGTTGGCGGATGGAACCCTTGCCCTCGAAAAAATTGCTGAATATGTTGGATTGTCTGTGGAGGAAATCAAGAAGTTGCAGGCAGGACAAAACGCCTAAGTAGATATAACATATTAAAGCTGGGAATCTGACAACAGATTCCCAGCTTTATTTCTTTGCCTAAATATGAATAATTTGTAAATGTTGCCGAAGGTCCCAGGGATTGGAACCTTCCTTCTACTCCAGCAGCCAGTCGTCCACCACGTCCCGCAGAGCCACCGGCGTCACCGCGCCCCGGACCAGCGCCTCCGCCAGCTCCAGAACCCTCTGCCGGGAGGGGCTGAGATCCGCCGCCGACGCCTCCTCCCCGTCCATCTCAACCAGAACGCCGTAGGATCCAGATTCTTCCGTCCCCTCTCCCAGCAGGTAATAACGCGCCTGTGACGCCCGGCACCGGGCCTCTCCCACAAACAGCCTGCGCAATCCGCCGCCTCCTTTTCAGGCCCGCCAGCTTCCCGGAATCGGCGGGCGTTTTCTGCTTCCAGCATAGCACGCGCTGTCCAGCGAAAATGGTCGAATTATGTCGAAGGATTGGCGAAGCGCCGGTTTTATCAATCCGCGCCGGTTTCCGCCAGCAGGGCCTCCAGCTCCTCCCGGCTGAACAGGAGGTTCAGCGCCTCCAGCATGCCGTTGGCGGTGAGGTGCCCGGGCAGGTCCAGGCGCTTTAGAAGCCGGCGGCGGCGCTCCGCGCTGCCCTCTCCGCCGCTGAGGCCCAGGGCGAAAAGGTCCGCCTTGGTCAGGGCCTCCCGCCGCTCCGGCGGCGGCCCGCCCTCGAAGGTGGCTCCCGCCCGGCGCAGGGCCTCCAGCAAAACGGCGGGGGACATGCCCTCCACCCCCAGCTTGCCCTCCTTGCCGCCCTTGCGCTTGCGGCGCTCCTTGCCCTTCACGTCGGGGATATAGGCCTGCTTCACCTTATCTTTGGGCAGGGCCCCCTTCAGGTAATTCCGCAGCATGAAGCCCGCCCCGTCGCTGTCCGTCAGGAGGATAAGGCCCCGCTTCTCCGCCAGACGGCGGAGAAAGGCCAGCTTCTCCTTGTCGTTGAACACGGCGAAGCCCCCCAGGGTGACCACCGTGGCCTCCACCGCCTGGGAGAGCGTGTTTTTGTCGTAGCGGCCCTCCACTACGATGACTTCCCGGATGCGCTCCATTTCTCAGCTCCTCTCCGCCGACAGCTGGACCAGCAGCAGCTTCAGCTCTCCCGCGCTGTCCACGCCCCGCTCGCTTTTCATCCGGCGGTCCAGCGTCTGGCACCGCCGCACCGCCCGGGCGCACCACTCCGCCGTGGTCCGCCGGGCGGCGTCCAGCAGGAGCCTTGCGGGGTAGTCGGACTTCATGCCCCACAGCTCCATCAGCCAATAGCGGTCCCTCCCGCTGTCCAGGGCCAGCCGGGCCGTCCAGATGCGGCGGAGCTGGCTTCCCAGGGCCGCCAGAATCATGATGGGCTCCGTCTGCATCTTCAAAAGATCCCCCAGGATGGAGGCCGCCTGGTCGCAACGCCCCTGGAGCACCGCATCGGACAGCTTGAATACCTCCGCCGACAGCACCGGGTCCGCCACGGCGTCGATATCCGCCTGGGTGACGGTCCCTCCCTTGGCATAGGCGGCAATTTTCTCAATCTCCGGCACCAGGCCCGTCATCAGCCCGCCGCAGGTGAAGACCAGGTGCTCCGCCGCCGGACGCTCAATCTCCTTCCCCAGGGCCTTGAAGCGCCGGGAAATCCAGGGCAGAAGGTCCGCGCTGGACGCCGCCGGAAACTCCACCGCCTCCACATAGGCCTCCAGGGCCTTGCAGAGCTTTTTCATCGTCCGGTTGGGCCTGTACTCCAGCGCGTCGTAAACGAAGACAACGCAGCCGTAAGGCGGCAGGTCCTCCAGCAGGGCGGCAAGCTTCTCCCGCTGGTCCTCTCCCAGCTTGAACATATCCCAGTCCGTCACGGCGGTCAGCGTCCGCTCCGCCATCATGGGCATAGCCTCCACCGTCTCCGCCAGCGTCTGTACCGTCAGCTCCTTTCCCTCCAGCGCGTGGTAGTTGAAGGTTTCAAAGCCCGGGGGAACCAGCTTTTTTCGCAGCTCCCCCAGGTAGTACTCCCGGAGGTAGCTCTCCTCCCCGTAAAAGACGTAGGCGGGGCCAACGGTCCCGGCGGCCAGGTCCTCTTTCAGCTTTTGCAGGGCCGCTCCCTTCCGGGGGGCCTTTTTCTTGTCAGCCATGGCTGTCCTCCTGATTCCAGGCGAGATGGACGGTCCCGTGCAGGTCCGTCCGGCAGATAGCGCAGCCCTGCCGGGCCAGGCGGAGCAGGGTCTCCTCCGCGGGGTGCCCGTAGCTGTTGGCCCCCACGCTGATACAGGCCGCCTCGGGCCGCAGGGCCTCCAGCAGAGCCTGGGACGAGGCGTACTTGGAGCCGTGGTGCCCTGCGGCCAAGGCCCCGCCCGCCGGCAGCTCATAGGTCTCCAGCAGCGTTTTCTCCGTGGCGGCGTCCATGTCGCCGGTAATGAGAAAGCTGCCGCCCCCGCCAAGGGCCAGGATGCTCAGGCCCCGCTGGTTGTCCCCCGCGTCCCCCACGGGCGGGTAAACGGCCAGCGCTCCCCGGCCGAAGTCCAGGCGCTCCTCCTCCGTGACGAAGCGGACGGCCGCGCCGTGCTCCTCCGCGGCGGAGACCAGCGCGGCCCGGCTCTCCGCGCCCTCCGCCTCCTCCGGAAGCAGCAGCGTCTCCACCTCCAGCCTGTCCAGCAGGCCCTCCACGCCGGAGACGTGGTCCTTGTCATAGTGGGTGAGAATCAGGAAGCTCAGGCGCTTGCAGCCCATGGAGGCCAGCTGCCGGGCGGCGGCCTCGCCGGGGTTCTTCCAGCCGTTGGCGCTGCCGCAGTCCACCAGGGCGAAGGTCCCGCCGGAGGCCAGGACCACGCTCTGTCCCTGTCCCACGTCCAGCATCAGCGCGTCCAAGTCATTGCTGTACCGGGCCGCTCCCAGGCGGACCGTCAAAAACAGGGTCAGCGCCGCCAGGACGGAGGCCAGAGCGTACTTCCGCCGTCCTGTCCGCCGGGCGAGGTACGCGGCGGCGAACAAGAGATAGGCATACGCGGTCCAGTATTTCAAATAGGGATTCGCGGTGTAAACCGCGTGGCCCGGTACTTTCGAAAGAAGCCCGGCGGCAAGGAGGATATACTCCGCCGCCAGCCGGGCCGGGAGGGCCAGCAGCGCCCCAAGAGGCGGGCAGAGAAAGCTGACGAACACCGACAGCAGCCCGAAGCTGAAGGCCCAGGAGGCCGCCCAGAGGCAGAGGGCGCTGCTCAGCGGGGCAATCAGCACCAGCGCGCCGAAATAATAGGCCGTCAGCGGCACGGTGAACGCCATGGCCCCCATAGAGGCGGAAAAGGTGACAGCCAGGAAGCGGAACGCCTTTCCCCGTTTCTTTTCACCCCTCAGCCCCCTGTAGAGCTTCGGGCTCAGCCAGAGGATGCCCGCCATGGCGGCGAAGGACAGCTGGAGCCCCACGGAGGCGGCGGCAAAGGGGTTTGCCAGCAGGATGAAAAACAGGGCCGCCAGCAATGACGTGGGCCCGTCGCTCTCCCGGCGGACCAGCGCCGCCAGCAGCGGCAGGGACAGCATGACGCACGCCCGGAGCACCGAGGGGCTGCCGCCGGTGAGGGCGGCGTAGAACGCCAGCAGCGGAATGCCCAGCAGGGCCTGGAGCCTTCGGTTTTGCAGCAGAAGGCCCGCCAGCGCCATGAGAAAGCCGCAGTGCATGCCGGACACCGCCAGAATGTGGTTCAGCCCCGCCTCGGTGAGGGCCAGACAGGCTTTCTCCGAAACACCGTCCCGTTCTCCGGTGAGAATGGCCGTCAGAAATCCGGCGGCCTCCCCGGGAAAAAGGAGCCGGATGCGCTCCGCCATGGCCCGGCCCAGCCGGGCGGGAAGCCAGCGGAGGCTGCTCCGCGTCCCCTCTCCCGCAGTAAGCTCCCCCCGGCCATAGGCCAGGAGAAACACGCCCTTGGCGGTGAAGGCGGTCACGTCCTCGTCCCGGATGCGGGCGGCGTCCCGGAAGCTGGCCCAGCCGGAGACGGTCTGGCCCGGGACCAGCTCCAGCAGCTCCTCCCCGGCGTAGAGCGCCGCCCTGCCGGGCACACCCTCCAGCCGGACGGTGACCCGGGCCCCGAAATCGCTTTTGGAGGCATAGCCGCAGAGGGTGGCGGTGAATTCCTCCGTCCGCCCCGCCAGCTCCCGGGCGGGGCGCTGGATTTGGCGGGCGTAAAGCCAGCTCCAGCCGAGGCCCAGGGACAGCGCCGCCAAAAAAACCACACACCGCCGCCGCCATTCCCAGGGCAGAAGCAGGGCCCCCAGGCCCAGCGCCAGGGCCAGCCCGGCTCCAATCAGGGCCCGGCCGTCCCGGAGCAGGTACTGGGCCAGAAACACGCCCAGGGAAAATCCCCCGGCAAAAACCGCCAGCCGCCTCATCTCCCGCCCTCCGGCGGCGGAAGGCCCCTCTTTTTCCGTCTCATACCCATCCTCCGCAGACCGCCCTTTTTCCTATGCCAAAAACTCCCGGAGGGTGTCCCTCCGGGAGCCTGTCTTTTCAAATGTCCCGTTACTCCGCCAGAATCAGGCAGCTTCCCGCCAGCGCGGGGCTGTCCGCCGCCAGCTCCGGGATAAACTCCGTTTTGCCGTCCGCCCCCGCCGCCTGAGACACCAGGCTGGAAAGGCCCTCCGCCTTTTCCGGCGTGGTAACGGCGTAGATGCGGTCCACCCGGTTCACCAGGCGGTTCAAATCCAGGCCGGACACCGTGTCCGGCCCTTCGGAGATAACCGCCTCCGGCACCTCAACGGACAGGAGGACGCCGTAGGGCTCCAGGACCGCGCCCAGCTCGCTGAGAAGCAGGTCCAGGTTGTTGGCCAGGGGCACGTCGGTGTTGTAGTTGATTTTGTTAATCTTGCCCTCGGTGGGATAGCTGAAATCCGTAAGCAGCAGCTCGTCAAAGCCCAGCTCCGCGATTTCCTTCGCCAGGGCGCAGACATACTCCCGGGCGGCGGGCTTGGAGGGGTCCAGCCAGAGGCTGTTGTTGCCGTCGTAGAAGATGTAGCCGCCGGTGTTTTTCAGCCCCCTGCCCTCCACATTGGCGTTGGCCGCCTTGAAGTCCTGAAGGCAGGCCATGCTGGCGATGGCGTGCAGCCCCTCCCGGGAAGTGACCTGGCTCAGGGCGGCGGCGGTATCTCCCGGCTCCTGCGCCACCTCCACCGCGCCGGGCACGGCGTTGGCCGACTCAAAGTAAATCGTCCCGTTGGAGGTTTTCAGGCGCACGGCCACGGCGTTATGCTCCCCAAGGGACGCGGCAAACTCCGCCCAGGCCGCCTGCGACAGCGCCGCAGCCGGAAGGGAGACCGCGCTGAGCTCCTCCGGCTCCGGTTCCTCCGGCTCCCGCACAACCACGTCTACGCTCGGCTGGGCCGGCGGGTTTTCCTGCTCCCCTTCCGCCGGGGGCTCCTTCTCCTCCGACTGCCAGGGCAGGACGATTTGACGGCGGCCGTCGCTGCTGTAAACCATGTGCTCTCCCAGGTAAATCACGCTGACGGCGGCCGTAATGACCACCACCAGCAAAAACGCAATCACGATTTTCCATTTGGGTCCCCGGCCCCGGTAGCTGTTGTAGCCCTTGGCTCCCGTCATGCGCGTCACCTCTTTTGCAGGAGCGGCGCTCCCTGTTGTTTCCGTCTGTTCCCTCAGCCCTCCAGGGCCGTCATTTTCTCCACCCGGCGGGCGTGCCGGCCCCCTTCAAACTCCGTGGAGAGGAACGCCTCCACCATCCGCTCGGCCATGTTGGGTCCGGTGAAGCCCGCGCCGATGGCCATCATATTGGCGTCGTTGTGGCGGCGGGTCATCTCCGCCTGGAGGCAGTCGGCGCAGTGGGCGCAGCGGACTCCCTTGACTTTATTGGCGGCGATGGAGATGCCGATTCCGGTGGTGCAGATCACGATTCCCCGATCGCACTTCCCCTCCGCCACGGCTCGGGCGGCGGCGGCGCCGAAGTCGGGGTAGTCGCAGCTCTCCTTGGAGAAGCAGCCGAAGTCCTCCGCCTCATGGCCCAGGCGCTCCAGCACCCGGATGACATGCTGTTTCAAATCATAGCCGCCGTGGTCGCAGCCCAGCGCAATTTTCATGGCAGTATTCCCCCGTGCATTCAAATTTTTGTGGCTTATATTGTACTCCAGTTTTCCCAAAAAATCAATACGCTTTTCGGACGCAGATTTGTCCTTTTCCGTTACAGGTCGTGCCAGACAGGCCGCCGCCGCTCAAAGGTGCAGAAGCGCCTGAAGCCGCACCGGCGCAGGAGCTCCTGCCGCTCCCGGACGGCGCAGCCCACAAATTGGGCGGAGTGGGCGTCGGTGCCCAGGGTGACGATGGGGTCCGCCGCCATGTCCTCATACAGCCGCAGCCACATTCCGTCCGGCAGGGGCGTATTGCCCCGGTTGGTGTTCAGCTCAATGCCGATGCCCTTCCGCTTCAAAATGGAGAAGATTTCCGTGATTTCCCAGCCAAAGCGCTCCATGCTCAGGTTCCAGCCCCGGTTCTCATTGAGGTAGCGCAGGGGCAGGGTCAAGTGGCCCAGCACGTCGAACTGTCCCCACTCCGCCATGGCCTTCACCCGGCCCAGGTAGTCGGCAATGCCGCCGTAAGCCTCTTCCTCCGTCTTGGGGTCGAAGTAGTAAAGGTCCAGGCCGTTATAGCGCTTTGAGAGCATGTGGACGGAGCCGATGATGAAATCCAGGGGCGGCGCGTCCGCCAGCAGCTTCTCCGTGTGGGCGAAGTTCCAGCAGGCGTCCCCCAGCTCGATTCCCAGGCGCAGCTTGATCCGGTCCCCCATGGCGGCCTGGGCGGCGGCGAACTCCTCCGTCAGGGCGGACCAGTCATAGGGGCCCCGCAGATCCGTGCTGGCCCAGACAATGGGCTCCACATGGTCGGTGAAGCAGAGCTCGTCCAGGCCCGCTGCCGCCGCCGCTTCCGCCAGGGCGGTCATGGAATCTCCGGCGTCCGGCGAAATGCGGGAATGCACGTGATAGTCAGCCAGATACATGGGCGCTCACCTCTTCTTTTTGCCCTTGCCGAAGATGCCCTTCCGCTCCTCGCCGCTTCCGTCGCCCATGGCCTCGGCAAATTTCCGCAGGGCCTCCTTCTGCTCCTTCGTCAGGTTCCGGGGAGTCTCGATGCAGACGGTGACGTACTGGTCGCCCCGGCCCCGGCCATTGATGGAGGGGATGCCCTTGCCCTTGAGGCGGAAGGTGGTTCCGGTCTGCGTCCCCTCGGGAAGGTCGTACTTTACCTTGCCGTCAATGGTGGGAATCTCCAGCTCCGCTCCCAGCACCGCCTGGGCGAAGGTGATGGGAGCCTCGCAGAGGACGGAGGTCCCCTCCCGGCGGAAGAACTCGTGGGGCCGGACGGTGATGGTAATCAGCAAATCCCCGGCGGGGCCGCCGTTCTTTCCAGCGTTGCCCTGGCCCCGTATGGAAATGGTCTGGCCGTTGTCGATGCCCGCGGGAATGCTGGCCTGGATGGTCCGGCGCTGGCGCACCGAGCCCGCGCCCCGGCACTCCCGGCAGGGCTGGTGTATAATCTTCCCCTTGCCGCCGCAGCGGGTGCAGGGGGAGGAGGTGGCAAAGACTCCCATGGGCGTCTGCCGCCGCACCTGGACCGTGCCGGAGCCGTGGCAGTCGGGGCATACCTCGGGGGTCGTGCCCTCGGCGCAGCCGCTTCCGCGGCAGGCGGAGCAGGGCTCCAGCCGCTCTACGGTGACCGCCTTCTCGCAGCCGAAGGCCGCCTCCTCAAAGCTGAGGATTAAGGACATGCGGACGCTCTCTCCCCGCTGGGGGGCGTTGGGGTTGGCCCGCCGCCCGCCGCCGAAGCCGCCGCCGAAGAAGCTGCCGAAAATATCCCCCAGATCGCCGAAGTCGAAGCCGCCGTCAAAGCCGCCGCCCGCGCCGAAATTGGGGTCCACGCCGGCGTGGCCGAACTGGTCGTACCGGCTCCGCTTTTCCTTGTCCGAGAGGATTTCGTATGCCTCGTTGACCTCCTTGAATCGGGCCTCGGCCTCCTTGTCGCCGGGGTTCAAATCCGGGTGGCTGGCCTTGGCCAGCTTTCGGTAGGCCCGCTTAATCTCGTCGTCCGAGGCGCTTTTTTGAACCCCCAGGACCTCGTAATAATCACGTTTCTGTTCCGCCATACTGCCTCCTGCGAATAACGCCATTCAATGGGGCGGGGATTTCTCCCCGTCCCATTGAAAACAAACCTGTTTATTTCTTTTGCTCGTCGTCGTCCACGACCTTGTAGTCCGCGTCGTAGTACTGGCCCTCCTGGGCCCCGCCGTCGCCGCCGGGCTGGGCGCCCTGGGGATTGGCCTGCTGGTACAGCTTCTCGCTGACGGCGTAGAACGCCTGCTGGAGCGCCTCCGTATCCGCCTTGATGGCGGCGCTGTCCGTGCCCTTCAGGGTTTCCTTCAGCTTGTCGAGGGCGCCCTGGACCTTGCCCTTGTCATCGGCGGGAATCTTGTCGCCCATGTCCGCCAGGGTTTTCTCGCACTGGTAGACCATCTGGTCCGCCTGATTGCGGGTCTCTACTTCCTCTTTCAGCTTCTTGTCCTGGGCGGCGTACTGCTCCGCCTCCTTGACGGCCTTTTCGATGTCCTCCTTGCTCATGTTGGAGGAGGAGGTGATGGTGATGTGCTGCTCCGTCCCGGTGCCAAGATCCTTGGCGGAGACGTTGACGATGCCGTTGGCGTCGATGTCGAAGGTGACCTCGATCTGGGGCACGCCGCGCCGCGCGGGGGCGATTCCATCCAGATGGAAGCGGCCCAGGGACTTGTTGGCGGCGGCCATCTCCCGCTCGCCCTGGAGGACGTTGACCTCCACGCTGGTCTGGTTGTCGGCGGCGGTGGAGAAGACCTGGCTCTTTTTCACGGGGATGGTGGTGTTCCGGTCAATCAGCTTGGTGCACACGCCGCCGTAAGTCTCGATGCCCAGGGACAGCGGGGTCACGTCCAGCAGGAGGAGGCCCTTCACGTCGCCGGTGAGGACGCCCGCCTGGAGCGCCGCGCCCATGGCCACGCACTCGTCGGGGTTGATGCCCTTGAAGGGGTCGGATCCGGTGAAGCCCTTCACCGCCTCCTGGACGGCGGGGATGCGGCTGGAGCCGCCCACCAGCAGAACCTTGGAAAGGTCGGAGGGCTTGAGGCCCGCGTCGCTCATGGCCTGGCGCACGGGGCCCATGGTGGCGTCCACCAGATGGGCGGTGAGCTCGTTGAACTTCGCCCGGCTGAGGGTCACGTCCAGATGCTTGGGGCCGGTGGCGTCGGCGGTGATATAGGGGAGGTTGATGTTGCTGGTGGTAACGCCGGAAAGCTCGATCTTGGCCTTCTCGGCGGCCTCCTTGAGGCGCTGCATGGCTACCTTGTCGGTGGAGAGGTCCACGCCGTCGCTGCGCTTGAACTCGCCCACCAGCCACTTCATGACGCACTCGTCGAAGTCGTCGCCGCCCAGGCGGTTGTTGCCCGCCGTGGCAAGCACCTCAATCACGCCGTCGTCGATGTCCAGGATGGACACGTCGAAGGTGCCGCCGCCCAGGTCGTAGACCATGATTTTCTGAGTCTGCTCCTTGTCCACGCCGTAGGCCAGGGCCGCGGCGGTGGGCTCGTTGATGATGCGCTTCACGTCCAGGCCCGCGATCCGGCCCGCGTCCTTGGTGGCCTGGCGCTGGGAGTCGGTAAAGTAGGCGGGGACGGTGATGACCGCCTCGGTGACCGTACCGCCCAGGTACGCCTCCGCGTCCGCCTTCAGCTTCTGGAGGATCATGGCGCTGATCTCCTGGGGAGTGTAGTTCTTGCCGTCGATGGCCACCTTGTGGTCGGAGCCCATCTCCCGCTTGATGGAGGAGATGGTCCGGTCCGGGTTGGTGATGGCCTGGCGCTTGGCCACCTGGCCCACCATGCGCTCGCCGGTCTTGGAGAAGGCGACGACGGAGGGGGTGGTGCGGTTGCCCTCGGCGTTGGCGATAACGACGGCCTCGCCGCCCTCCATGACCGCCACGCAGGAGTTGGTGGTTCCCAAATCGATACCGATTACTTTAGACATAATGACAGCCTCCTGAAATATATGAAACTATTTTTGCTCTCAGCTTTAGTTGGCGACCTGCACCACGGCGTGGCGGATTACCCGCTCCCCCATGATAAAGCCCGCCTGGAATACCTGGGCCACCTCGTTCTCGCCCAGGCTCTCGTCGTCCACGTGCATGACCGCCGCGTGCCGCTCCGGGTCGAAGGGTCGGCCCTTCGCCTCGATTTCCGAAACGCCCAGCTTCTTCAAAAGCTCCTTGTACTGGGCAAAAATCATCTCCAGGCCCTTCTTGTGGGGATCGTCCTCCCCGCCGGGGGCCGCCGCCGCCCGCTCCAGGTTGTCGTACACCGCCAGGAACTCCTTGATGGTGTCCGCCTTTGCGTCCTGGTAGAGGGTTTCCTTCTCCTTGGCGGTGCGCTTGCGGTAGTTGTCGTACTCCGCCGCCAGGCGGGCGAACTGGTCCTTGGTGGCCTCCAGCTGCTTCACCGCCAGCTCCATCTGCTCCACCTGCTCATGGGTGAAGGTGATTCCCTTTTCCTTCTTCTTTCTGCCCTTGGCCGCCTTCTCGGCGGGCTCCTCCGGCTGGGGGGCGGGAGCCGCTTCCGCCTCCGGGGCCTCCTCCTCCAGGGGCTGCTTGTTTTCTTCCGTCATTTCGGTTCCTCCTTCGGGGGTAATTCCTGTTTCCCAAACAATCTCGTCAGCCCCTCGGCAAAGCCGGAGAGCCGGGCGGCCACCGCCGCGTAATCCATTCTCGTGGGGCCCACCACGCCGATAAGGCCCCGCATGTCGTCCCCGATGTCATAGCTGGCCACCACCACGCTGGCGTCCTTCAGCGCCTCCTTGACATTCTCCGGGCCAATGAGGATTTCCATGGGCCGGCGCTCCGGCATGGGGAGCTCCTCCTTGCTGTCGGCCAGGAAGCTCATCAGCTCGTGAGCCTTGTCCGCGTCCCGGAACTCCGGCAGCTTCAAAAGGCTCCTGGCCCCGGCGGTGACAATCTCCCGCTGCCCCGCCTCCTCCAGCGCGTCCGCCGCGCTGCTTACGGCTTGGGACAAAAGCAAAAAGAGCTGGGGGCTCACCTGGTCCGCCGTGCCCATCAGCCGCTGGCTCATGGCCCCGGCGTCGGCGTTTGCGAAGCGGCTGTTCAAAAGGTTCGCCGCCGTGGGAAGCTGCTCCGGCTCCACCTTCAGCTGCGTCCGCAGAAGCTGGCTTTTCACCCGGCCGTCGCTGGTCATCATCACCAGAATGCAGTTGCGCTCATCCACCGCCAGCAGCTCAAAGCGCCGGACGGTGAGCTCCGTCTTCCGGCTGGCGGCGATATAGGCCGGGTAGCGCACCAGGGCGGAAACCGCCCGGCCCGCCTGGGCCAGCAGCCGGTCCAGCTCCTCCATTTTCAATTGGAGGGACCGGTTGATCTTTTCCGTCTCCGCCAGGGAGAGGCGCTGCTCCTCCATCAGCTCGTTGACGTACAGGCGGTAGCCCTTGGGGGAGGGCATCCGCCCGGCGGAGGTGTGAGGCTGCTCCAGATAGCCCATATCCGTCAAGTCGGACAGCTCGTTGCGGATGGTGGCGGAGCTGACGCTGCCCCCCATCTCGGCGGCGATGGCCTTGGAGCCCACCGGCTCGGCGGTGCGGATATAGTCCTCCACCACCACCTTTAATATCTGCCGTTTTCGCTCCGAAAGCTCCACGCCGGCCTCCTCCTATGTCCGCTGGCCCTTGGCGCGGGCCGTTTTCAACGCTTTAGCACTCTTTTTCCAGGAGTGCTAAAGCGAGTTTACCACCGGAGCCATTTGTTGTCAATGGATGGATATAAACAAATTGTAAACAAACCGGGGCGGAATCGTGAATCCTTTTTGCCGGAAGCCCGTCCTTCAAATCATTTTTGTTTCAGCTGGTTATTTTTACAAGTTTCCGGTTTTGTTACGGGTGTTTTTTCTGATTTTTTAAGGCAGCCTTCGTGGAAAGTGCCGAAAGTTATCCCAGGAAGGCCGAGAGTAAAAATTAGTGCTTTACTTTTTTGGGGAAAGCTGGTATGATATCATACTGTGTGGGATATGCAACAGAAAGGAATGAGCGCATGCTAAATGAACAGGAGCTGGAAAAAAGTCCGTTGTTTCATGGCATCAGCTATCAGGATTACCGGGAAATTCTCTCTTGTTTCCAGGCGGTCCAGCGGTCCTTCCGGGCCGACGAGCTGATATACGATTTTTCCTCCGACGCCGTGGGCGTGGTGGAGCGGGGACAGGCCACCTTAATCCGCATCGACGAGGAGGGCGTGGCCACCGTACTGGAGGACCTGGGGTGCGGGGGCGTTTTCGGCAAGACCCTGGCTTTCGCCGGCTCTACGGGGGACAGCCTGGAGGTGGTGTGCCGCCGTCCCTGCGACGTGGTGTTCATTGACTACGCCCATATCCTCAGCCGCTGCGGCAACGCCTGCCAGCGGCACAGCATCCTGGTCCAGAACATGCTCCAGCTGATGGCGGACAAGGCCCAGGCCCTCTCCCGCCGGGTGGACGTGCTGTCCCGGCGGTCCATCCGGGAAAAGCTGCTGTGCTATTTCCGCCAGCTCTCCCAGCAGTCGGGAAGCCGGACCTTCACCCTCCCCTTTTCCCTCAGCACCCTGGCCGACTACATCGCCACGGACCGCAGCGCCATGATGCGGGAGCTGAAGCGCCTCCGGGAGGAAGGCAGCGTCCGCTCCGACGGGCGCCAGTTCACCATCCGGCAGTGAAATAAAAAGGAGGCGTCCCCCATGGACTACGAGCGGATCCGCGCGTTTCGCAACGAGAAAAACTGCTTTTGCAGGCAGCTGGGCATCTATGTGGAGGAGCTCCGCCCCGGCTATGCCCG
>CATLJA010000030.1 GCA_949959305.1 uncultured Oscillibacter sp. | reverse complement strand
ACCGGAGCGCACCTTTACTTTCCGCGTGTGCTGGATGGCGGACGACGGCACGTGGCATACCAATACCGGCTGGCGCTGCCAGTTCAACGGCGCCATCGGCCCCTATAAGGGGGGCCTGAGGTTTCAAAAGAACGTGGGCTTGGGCACCATGAAGTTCCTGGGTTTTGAACAAACCTTCAAGAACAGCCTCACCGGCTTACCCATCGGCGGCGGCAAGGGAGGGTCTGATTTCGACCCCGCCGGGAAGTCCGACGCGGAGATCATGCGCTTTTGCCAGAGCTTTATGCAGGCCCTGTATCGCTATATTGGGCCAAATATTGATGTTCCGGCGGGCGACATGGGCGTAGGCGCACGGGAAATCGGGTATCTGTATGGCGAGTACCGCCGGTTGAAGGGCGCGTTTGAAAACGGAGTCCTCACCGGAAAGGGATTTTCCTACGGCGGCTCCCTTATTCGCCCCGAGGCCACCGGCTACGGCGCGGTATACTACCTGGAAAATGTCCTCAAGCACGAGGGCGAGTCTATCAAAGGCAAGACCATCTCCTGCGCGGGCTTTGGCAACGTGACCTGGGGCATCTGTAAGAAGGCCGCCCAGCTGGGGGCCAGGGTGGTCACCCTCTCCGGCCCCGACGGCTACATCTACGACTCCGACGGCGTCACCACCAAAGAGAAGATCTGCTTTCTTCTGGAGATGCGGAACTCCGGCCGGAACCGGGTCCAGGACTATTCGGACAAATTCGGCGTGGAATTTTACCCCGGCGAGAAGCCTTGGGGCCGCAAGGTGGATATCTGCATGCCCTCCGCCATGCAAAACGACGTCCACCTGGAGCACGCGAAAAAAATCGCCCGGGCCGGGGTGAAATATTACATCGAAGTGGCCAACATGCCCACTACCAACGACGCCTTAAAATACCTGATGGACTGCGGCCTCATCGTGGCTCCCAGCAAGGCGGTCAACGCCGGCGGCGTGGCCACCTCCGCCCTGGAGATGGCGCAGAACAGCGAACGCCTGGTCTGGACGGAGGAAGAGGTCGATAGGCAGCTTCACCAGATCATGGATACGATTTACAGCATGAGCGTGGAAGCCGCCGAAAAATACGGCCTAGGCTACGACCTGGTGGCCGGGGCGAATATCGCGGGCTTCCAGCGGGTGGCCGACGCCATGATGGCCCAAGGCATCTTCTGACATTTCAAATATAAACCATACACCATTTATAAAAAAGGAGACGATAAAAGCATGACCAGAGAAGAATTGAGAAGCAAAGTGGACGGTATTGCGTTTATGACCGTTACCCCGTTCTTTAAAAACGGTGAAATCGACTACGAGGGCTATCGGCAGAACGTACGGTTTTTGCTTGACAAAATCAAAGCCAACCCGTGCAAGTGCACCATTACTCCCTGCGGCTCTAACGGTGAGTTTCCCCACCTGACCGATGACGAGCAGAAGGAAATTATTCGAATCTGTGTGGAAGAAGTCAACGGAGCTGTTCCGGTTGTCGCGGGTACCGGACGCGCTAGTACCAAGCGAACCATTGAAATCAGCAAATACGCACAGGAAGTCGGCGCGGATGGCGTTCAGGTGATTCTGCCTTACTACTTCGTTCCCACTGTCGACGGCATCCTGGAGCACTATAAGATGCTGGCGGACGCAATTGACATCGGTATTGTCATTTATAACAACCCCGCATTCTCCGGCTCCTGGATTAAGCCCGCGCAGATGAAGAAACTTATTGAAATGACCGGAGACAAAATTGTTGCCGTCAAGGAAAACACGCCCCACCTGATGCTGTTCAACGGCATGGCGAAGGCGTTGAGGGGCACTGGCGTCAAGCTGTTGAGTGGCTTTGGCGAACAGTGGTACGCATATCAATTCCCCTGGGGGGCTGACGGTCTGGCCACTCCCTTTGGGAACTTCTACCCTGAATATCCGATTGCGTTTAAGAATGCTGCGGATAAGTATGACATAGAGACTATGCGGAAGCTGCTGGGCAAAATGGACCGCTACTATGCGTTTGTCGGTAAAGTTGGCGCTGTCCGCGGCGATGCCGGTATGCTGGATAAGCCTGGCGGAAACATTTATGGTGAGGGCAACGTTCGCTTCGGTGTAATCAAAGAAGCCATGAATATGATGGGCCTTCACGGCGGTGATATGCGTGCGCCGCTGAAACTGCACATGACGGATGAGGAACGCGCGGAACTGAAAGATATTCTGAAGGAGCTGGAACTTCTGTAACTTTCTACAGCTTAAATAACTCCCGTTTTTCGAATGTCTTATCGAAAAGCGGGAGTTTTCCTTTCCGAAAAGTCTTGCAAATGTAATGGTGAGGACTTTACCTCAGCTTAATGGCATTGCCTAAAAATAGCAGAACTTTCAAGCTCCCCTGGCCGCCCATTTTCTCCGCCCGTCAATTGTTTTTCGCAATCATAGAGCCGCTGTTTCCTGGGGCCGGAAACCAGAGCAAATGGGAAAAGCGGAAACTGGTAGACGCAGTGCTGTACTTTGTAGACAATGGATGCAAATGGCGAAACCTGCCCCACGATTTTCCGCCATATACAACTGTGGCCAACTTTTATCACGCCGCAATCCGAAGCGGTCTTTGGAAAAAGATTCGCGCGGCGCTGGGGAACTGAACCGCGGAGAACCGAACCGCATTGTTTATGAGAAAAGGCCCCGAGGCAATCCGCCTCGGGGCCTTTTTGTGCTGCCCGCACAACCTGGGGCGGTACAGAAAACGCCTTGGGGCCTTTTTGCTTTTCACAGCGGGCGGAAAACCAAACGCTATGGCTTATTCTTCATTTTTGCGAGAATAACGCCCGCTAAAATTACCAATTCCACGGACAGAAAAAAACCTGTTCCAACAATAAGCGCCTCGTCCTCTGCCAAGCCGCCGAAGAAATAAGGACACCAGGCAATCCATATCCAGTAGAGAAATACGACTCCTAGAGTCTGTTTTAAAACCGGCGGAATGCCGGATTGCGGCGAATTTTTCTGTCGGGCAAGGCGGTTTGACGATGGTGGAATAGAAAATGAATCCGGCCGGGGATTTTACATCCGCCGGATGATTCTCCTCTGCTTCCAGATGGACGGCGCGAACAGCAGCAGCATGGGGAAAATCTCCAGCCGCCCCACCAGCATATCGAAGGACAGCAGCAGCTTCGACCACCAGGCGAACCCGGCGAAGTTCCCCATGGGACCCACAACCTCCAGCCCCGGGCCGATGTTGTTGATGCAGGCGGTCACAGCGGTGAAGGTAGTGACGACGTCGAACCCGTTGAGGCTTAAAAGCAGGAAGGAGGCCGTGAATACCAGCAGATACACCGTGATAAAGAGGTGCACGCTGCGGATGTGCTTATCCGTCAGGGCCTTGCCCTCGAAGCGGGTGGTAGTGACGGCGTTGGGATGGAGCATCTTCCGCATGTCCCCCCAGGAGGTTTTGGCCAGAATCACAATCCGGGCCACCTTGATGCCGCCGCCGGTGGAGCCGGCGCAGGCCCCCACGAACATCAGCACCACCAAAATCCCCTTGGAGAAGGTGGGCCAGAGGTTAAAGTCCGCCGTGGCGTAGCCGGTGGTGGTGATGATGGAGGCCACCTGGAAGAAGGAGCAGCGGAGGCTCCGGGCGAAGGAGCCGTACATATGGAGGATGTCTGCGGCGATGGCCAGCACCGACGCGCCCACAATGGCGATATAAGCCCACAGCTCCTCGGAGCGGAACACGTCCCGGAAGCGGCGGACCAGGAGAAAGTAGTACAGGTTGAAGTTCACGCCGAACAGAAGCATGAAAACGCCGATGACCACGTCGAAATAGGCGCTGTCATAGGCCCCCACGCTGAGGTTTTTATTGCTGAAGCCGCCGGTGCCGGCAGAGCCGAAGGCATGGATGCAGGAGTCAAAGAGGGGCATGCCCCCCAGGACCAGCAGGACGATTTCAACGAGGGTCATGACCAGGTAGATGCCGTAGAGGATTTTCGCGGTGTCGCTCATGCGGCTCACCAGCTTCCCAACGGAGGGCCCCGGCATTTCCGCCCGCAGAAGGTGCATCCCGTGCCCGTCGGTCATGGGCAGCACCGCCATGACGAAGACCAGCACGCCCATGCCGCCGATCCAGTGGGTGAAGCTCCGCCAGAACAGCACGCTCTGGCTCAGGGGCTCCACTGCCGTGAGGATGGTGGCCCCGGTGGTGGTAAAGCCGGAGACGGTCTCAAAAAACGCGTCCACAAAGTTCGGGATATACCCGGAAATCATAAAGGGCAGGGCGCCGAAGGCGCTCATGAATACCCAGGCCAGGGCCACCACCGCGAAGCCGTCCCGGGCGTAAAGGGCCGTCTGCCGGGGCTTTTTGCGGAAGGGCAGGCCCACGGCCAGCAGAAGCAGAACGGGCCCCAGAAAGGGGAGGGCCGGTTCTCCGTAAAGCAGCGCCGTCAGGGCGGGCAGCAGCAGCAGCGCCGCCTCGGTCCACAAAATCCGCCCGATGACGAAGCCGATCATTTGATAATTCAAGAGACGCTTCCCCCCTTACTCCCGGCAGATGTCGTGAATGTCCTGGAGGGAGGTGTCCGTGGTGACCACGATCACGTCGTCTCCCAGGCTGAGGCAGTCGTTGCCGGAGGGAATGACGATTTTCCCGCTGCGCTGGACGATGCCGGCAAGCAGGAGGCCGTTGCGCAGCTTCAGGTTTTTCAGAGGCACGCCGATAAAGGGCACGTCCGCCCCTACGCCGAACTCCAAAGCCTCCACCGCCCCGTCCACCAGCCGGTGAAGGGTCTTGATCTGCGCGCCCTCGGCGCTCTCCATGGCCCGGACATACTGGACGATGAGCTCCGTGGTGGTGGAGCGGGCGGAAATCACGCTGTCAATCATGCTCTCGGCGCTGACCAGGTCCACCAGGGATTTCCGGTTGATTTTCGCCACGACCTTGCAGTGGTTGCCCGACTCCTTGGAAGCGCACATGGACATTAGAATGTTGGCCTCGTCGATGCCGGTGATGGCCACAAAGGCGTCCGTCTGGCCGATGCCCTCCTCGTGGAGGAGGTCCGTGTCCGTGCCGTCCCCCACGATGACCAGGGCCTTGGGCAGCTGCTCGCCCATCTGGATGCAGCGCTGCTCGTCCCGGTCGATGATTTTCACGGACATGCCCATGTTCAAAAGCTCGGACGTGAGGTAATAGCAGATCTTGCTGGCCCCCACGATCATGACCGTGGACGCCTTGGAGCGGAAAACCCCCAGGTGGCGGAAGAACTGGGCCAGCTGGTCCGGGGAGGAGGTGAGGTAAATCTTGTCCCCCGCCCGGAGGACGAAGTCGCCGGAGGGAATGATGGTCTCCCCCTTCCGGGCCACGGCGCAGATCAGCACCCGGACCCGGATGTTCCGGTACAAATCCGCCAGGGCCAGGCCGTCCAGGGCGGAGTCGGCGGGGAGGCGGTACTCCACCAGCTCCAGCCGCCCCTTGGAAAAGGACTCCACCTTCATGGCGGCGGGGAAGCGGAGGACCCGGGCGATTTCCCGGGCGGCGGCCCGCTCGGGGTTGATGACCATGGACAAGCCCAGGTCGTCCCGCATGAAGCGGAGCTGCTTTTCATACTCCGGGTTGCGGATGCGGGCGATGGTGTGGCTGACTCCCAGCTTTTTGGCAACCAGGCAGGAGAGGATGTTCAGCTCGTCGCTGGAGGTGGTGGCGATGAGAAGCTCCGCCTTTTCCACCTCCGCCTCCTTCTGCACGCTGTAGACCGCTCCGTTGCCGCAGACTCCCATCACGTCGTAAATGTTGATGATGCTGTCGATGAGGCGGGGGTCCTGGTCCACCACGGTGACGTTGTGCCCGTCGGCGGAAAGCTGCTGGGTCAGGGCGGAACCCACCTTGCCCGCGCCCACGATAATGATTTTCATGTACGCCTCCTAGAAGACAGGCCGGGGCCGGGCCCCGGATATTACACAAGACAACAGGGTAATTATATAAGATTTCCACAAAAAAGGGAAGGGCCGATTCGTGAAAATTTTCCTTGACAAGCCGGGCGTCCCTGTGTAAAATAAGTTCAATTATTTTAATTAAATATTTTTAGTTAAAATAATTGATATTTCGACAAGCAAGGAGAATCTTAATATGGAATTCGAGAAAGTGCGCGATATCATCGTGGAGACCCTGGGCTGCGAGGCGGAGCAGGTGACGCTGGAGGCTTCCCTGGCCGACGATCTGGGGGCGGATTCCCTGGCGGCGGTGGAGCTGGTCATGGCCCTGGAGGAGGCCAGCGGCGTCACCATCGACGACGCCGACGTGGAGGGCCTGAAAACCGTGGGCGACATCGTGAAGTACCTGGAAGCCCACAAGGCTTGAGGCGCGCCGCCGACCCCTACATTCCGCGAAGCGCCGCCCCGTTGATGCCGGCGGGGCGGCGGGCTTGGAAAGGAACGAGTATGACCAACCAGGAACTGTATGATCTGATGGCCCGCTTTGACGCCAGCGGCTTGCAGAAGCTGAAGCTGTCACAGGGGGACTTTCAAATAGAATTGGGGAAGGCGGCGCCCGCCGGGACGGCCGCTCCCATTCCCTCCGCCCCGGCGGCGGCTCCCAGGACGGAGGAGGCCCCGGCGGTCACCGCCCCGCTGGTGGGCACCTTCTACGCCGCCCCCGCCCCGGAGAAGCCGCCCTTCGTCACGGCGGGGGACAAGGTGAAAAAGGGGGCGACCCTCTGCCTGATCGAGGCCATGAAAACCATGATTGAGGTTCCCGCTCCCTGCGACTGCGTCATTGAGGAAGTGCTGAAGGCCAACGGGGAGCTGGCGGCCTTCGGCGAGGCGCTGATGCGCTACCGGCCATGCTGAAGCGGGTGCTTATCGCCAACCGGGGGGAGATTGCCCTCCGGGTCCTCCGGGCCTGCCGGGAGCTGGAGATTGAGACGGTGGCCGCCTATTCCGAGGCGGACGCGGAGGCGCTCCACGTCCAGCTTGCCACCGAGTCCGTATGTATCGGGCCCGCCCGGGCGGCGGAGAGCTATTTGAACCAGGACGCGCTGCTGACGGCGGCCCTGGCCACCGGGTGCGACGGCGTGCACCCGGGCTACGGCTTTTTGTCCGAGAACGCGGATTTCGCCGACGCGTGCGCCGGGGCGGGGCTGACCTTTATCGGGCCCTCCGGGGACGCGATACGCAGGGCCGGCTCCAAATCCGCCGCCCGGGATTTGATGAAGGCGGCGGGGGTCCCCGTGACACCCGGCTCCGACGGCCCCGTCTCCTCGGCGGAGGAGGCCCTGGCGGCGGCGGAGAGGGTGGGCTGGCCCGTACTGCTGAAAGCCTCCGCCGGAGGCGGGGGCAGGGGCATCCGCCGCTGCGGCGGCCCGGAGGATATCCCCGCCGCCTTTGCCGGGGCCCAGTCCGAGGCCGCCGCCTGCTTTGGAAACGGCGAGCTGTACCTGGAAAAGCTGGTGCCGGACCCCCGGCATGTGGAGGTCCAGATTCTGGCGGACAGCCAAGGACACACGATTTACCTGGGGGACCGGGACTGCTCCGTCCAAAGGCGGAACCAGAAGCTCATTGAGGAGGCCCCCGCCCCCGGCCTCAGCCCGAAGCTCCGGCGGGCCATGGGGGAAGCCGCCGTCCGGGCGGCGGAGGCCGTGGGCTATGAGGGAGCCGGGACCGTGGAATTCCTGGTGGACGGGGAAAACTTCTACTTTATGGAGATGAACACCCGCATCCAGGTGGAGCACGGCGTGACGGAGCTGGCCGCCGGCGTGGACCTGGTGCGCCAGCAGCTGCGGATTGCCTCCGGTCTGCCACTGGACCTTTGCCAGGAGGACGTACGGGTCCGGGGCTGCGCCATCGAGTGCCGGATCAACGCCGAGGACCCCCGCAAGGACTTCCGGCCCTGCCCCGGCAAGGTGGAATTCCTCCACTTCCCCGGCGGCGCGGGAGTCCGGGTGGATTCCTGCCTGTACAACGGCTGCGCCATGTCCCCCTATTACGATTCTCTGGCCGCCAAGGTGATGGCCCACGGGGCCACCCGGCTGGAGGCCGTCCGCAAGCTCCGCCGCTGCCTGGAGGAATTCACCCTGGAAGGCTTCCCCACCAACGCGGAGCTTTCCTATGAGATTTTGTTCCACCCCGTCTTTGTCCGGGGCCGGTGCACCACGGGCTTTTTGGACGAACACCTGCCGGAGCTGCTGGAGTTCAGCCGCCGGGTGGAGGAAAGGGAGGCTGAGGGATGAACGGCATTTTTGCCAAGCGCCGGGCCCGGCTTCTGGCCATGAAGGCCCTCCGTGACAGCTACGTCCCCGGGGAGCGGCTGGTGAGCTGTCCCAAGTGCGGCGGGGAGAGCCAGCGGAAGGACGTGGCGGGGAACCTCTCCGTCTGCCCCCTCTGCGGGTATCACTGGCCCATCGGGGCCTATTACCGCCTCAGCACCATCCTGGACCCCGGCAGCTTCCGGGAGCTGAACGAAAAGCTCCCCGCCGCCGATCCCCTGTCCTTCCCGGGCTACCGGGAGAAGCAGCGCTCGGCCCAGCGGAAAACCGGCCTTACGGAGGCCGCCGTCACCGCCGCCGGGAGCATCGGCGGGCGGAGGTGCGTGGCGGGCGTGCTGGACAGCCGGTACATGTGCGGCAGCATGAGCGCCGCGGTGGGGGAGAAAATCACCCTGGCTATTGAGTACGCGGCGAAAAACAGGCTGCCGCTGATTCTCTTTTCCGCCAGCGGCGGGGCCCGGATGCAGGAGGGGATTTTGTCCCTGATGCAGATGGCGAAGACCTCCGCCGCCCTGGCCCGCTTTTCGGAGAAGGGGCTTTTGTATATCTCCGTGCTGACAGACCCCACCACCGGCGGCGTCACCGCCAGCTTTGCCTCCCTGGGGGATATCATTCTGGCGGAGCCGGGGGCCCTGATTGGCTTTGCCGGTCCCCGGGTGATTCAGCAGACCATCGGCGAAACCCTGCCGGAGGGCTTCCAAAGCGCGGAATACCAGGAGGAGCACGGCTTTGTGGACGCAGTGGTTCCCCGGGGCGAGCTCCGGGAAACCCTGAGCCGCCTCCTGCGGCTCCATGAGAAAGGAGGCCGCTTATGAGCAGTCTTACCGCCGCGGAGCGGGTGGCCGCCGCGCGGCACCCCCGGCGGCCCGGCGTCACCGATTATATTCAGGCCCTTTTCACGGATTTCTTTGAGCAGAGGGGGGACCGCCTCTGCCGGGAGGACCCGGCGGTTTTAGGGGGAATCGCCCTCTACCACGGGCGGCCCGTCACCGTCGTCGGCACCCGGAAGGGGAAGACGGCGGAGGAGAGCATCCGCTGCAACTTCGGCATGCCGGCGCCCGAGGGCTACCGGAAGGCCCTGCGCCTGATGAAGCAGGCGGAGAAGTTCCGCCGCCCGGTGTTCACCTTCATTGACACCTCCGGGGCCTATCCCGGCCTGGAGGCCGAGGCCCGGGGACAGGGGGAGGCCATCGCCCGTAACCTGATGGAGATGAGCCGCCTCACCGTTCCCGTCGTCGCCGTCGTCACCGGCGAGGGCAACAGCGGCGGGGCGCTGGCCCTGGCGGTGGCCGACCGGGTGCTGATGCTGGAAAACGCCGTCTACGCGATTCTATCCCCGGAGGGATTCGCCTCCATCCTCTGGCGGGACGCGGGGCGGCATGAGGAGGCTTGCGAACTGATGAAGCTCACCGCTCCGGACCTGCTGGCCCTGGGAGTGGCGGACGACGTAATCCCGGAGCCGGAGGGCGGGGCCCACCTGGCCCCGGAGCGGACCTTCCGGGAGCTGGACCGGGCCCTGAGCCGCCATCTGGCGGCGCTCTTAAAGGAGAGCGGAGGGAGCCTGGCGGAAAAGCGCCGGCAGAAATTCAGAAAAATGGGCGCGGGGGAGGAAGCATGAACGGAATCAAAATTCGGGGGACGGGCCGGGGCGTGCCGGGAAAGCTGGTGACCAACCGGGATTTGGAGGGCATTGTGGAAACCAGCGACGAGTGGATTGTCTCCCGCACCGGCATCCGGGCCCGGCATCACTGCGCCGGGGAGGAGACCTTTTCCGCCGTCACCGCCGAGGCGGCCCGCCGGGCCCTGGCGGACGCGGGGGTCCCGCCGGAGGAAATCGGGGCCTGCATCGTGGCCACGGTGACTCCGGAGACCATGGTCCCCTCCGCCGCCTGCACCCTCCAGCGGGACCTGGGACTGCGGCCGGACATTCCCTGCTTCGATTTGGGAGCGGCCTGCACCGGCTTTTTGTTCGCCCTCCACACCATGGAGTGCCTGCTGAACGCCTCTCCCCGGAAATTCGGCTTGGTAGTGGGGGCGGAGAACCTGAGCCGCTGCATTGACTGGAGCGACCGGGGGACCTGCATCCTCTTTGGGGACGGAGCCGGAGCCGCCGTGGTGGAGTGCCGGGAGGGCTGGCCCTCCATCTGCGCCGTCATGGGCTGCCACGGGGACGGGGAGCTGCTCCGCCTTCCCGGCCCGGGGGCGGGAGAGCGCGGTTTCATCTCCATGGAGGGCGCCCGGGTGTTCCGGTTCGCCGTGGAGGCGGCGCCCTGGTGTGTGGACCAGGTGCTGAAAAAAACCGGGCGGACCGTGGAGGACGTGGACTTCTTCGTCTTCCACCAGGCCAACGCCCGCATCATCGACCTGGCGGTGCGGAAGTACCGCATCCCGCCGGAGAAGTGCTATAAGAACATCGCCGAATACGGCAACACCTCCGCCGCCAGCATCCCCCTGGTTTTGAGCGAGCTGAGGGAGCAGGGGAAAATCGGACCCGGCAGCCGCATCCTGGCCGTGGGCTTTGGCGGCGGACTGACCTGGGGCGGATGTATGATAGAGTTTGCGTAAGGAGCGAAAAGCGAGGTATGAGGAAGCTGAACGAAATCCTGGGGACCGAGTTCCCCATTATTCAGGGCGGCATGGCCAATATCGCCACCGGCGAGTTTGCCGCCGCCTGCTCCAACGCCGGGGCCCTGGGCATGATTGCCACCGGGGCCTGGGACGCGGACCGGGTGCGGAGCGAGATCCGCCGGGCCCGGGAGCTGACGGCGAAGCCCTTCGGCGTAAACCTGATGCTGATGAACCCCTGCGCCGCCGACATCGCCCAGGTGATTCTGGACGAGGGCGTGGAAGTGGTCACCACCGGCGCGGGAAACCCGGGGCAGTACATTCCCGCCTGGAAGGCCGCCGGAGTCAAGGTGATTCCCGTAGTGGCGGCGGCGGTGCTGGCGAAGCGGCTCAGCCGCTACGGCGTGGACGCGTTTGTCGCCGAGGGCATGGAGTCCGGGGGCCACGTGGGGGAGATGACCACCATGGCCCTGGTGCCCCAGGTCATCGACGCGGTGGACGTGCCCGTCATCGCCGCCGGGGGCATTGCCGACGGACGGCAGATGGCGGCGGCCCTGGCCCTGGGGGCCGGCGGCGTGCAGGTGGGCACCTGCCTGCTTGCAAGCGAGGAGTGCCCCGTTCATGAGAATTACAAGCGGGCGGTGCTGAAAGCCAGGGACAGCGACACCACCGTCACGGGCCGATCCATCGGCGGGCCGGTGCGGGTTTTGAAGAACAAGATGGCCCGGGAGTACCTGGCCCTGGAGAAACGGAACGCCACGCTGGAGGAGCTGGAGGCCGTCACCATCGGCGGCCTGCGCCGGGCGGTGCTGGAGGGCGACGTGGAGCGGGGCAGCGTCATGATGGGCCAGGTGGCCGGCATGGTGCATGAGATCCGGCCCCTGCGGCAGATTTTTGAGGAGCTGGTTAACGGCGGAAAGGCCGTTTTGGAACAGGTGGAGCGGGAATGGCGGTGAGCATCCGGGGGAAGACCCTGCCCCTTCCCATCATCCAGGGCGGCATGGGCATCGGCGTGAGCCTGGAGAGGCTGGCGGGAGCCGTGGCCGCGTGCGGCGGCATGGGGACCCTGTCCGCCGCCTTCTGCGGCTTCCGGGAACCGGACTTTCAGACAAACGCCCGGGAGGCGAACCTCCGGGCCCTGACCCGCCAAATCGGGAGGGCGAAGGAGACCGCCAGGGGCGCGGGCCTGATTGCCGTGAACGTCATGGTGGCCGCCGCCCAGTACGCCGACAGCGTGCGCGCCGCCCTCCGGGCGGGGGTGGACGCGGTGGTCTGCGGCGCGGGGCTGCCCCGGGACCTGCCCGCCCTGGCGGAGGAGGCGGGCGGCGGCGCGGCCCTGGCCCCCGTGGTCAGCGGAGGCCGCTCCGCCGCCCTGATATGCAGGCTGTGGGACCGGCGCTACCGCCGCGTTCCGGACTTCATGGTGCTGGAGGGCCCCCTGGCCGGGGGACACCTGGGCTTTTCGCCCCAGGAGGCCCGGGAGGCCCAGGCGGGACGGCCCCGGCTTCTCTCCGCCCTGCTGGCGGAGGTGCTGGAGGCCCTGGCCCCCTTCCGGGAGAAGTACGGGCGGGACATCCCGGTCTTTGTGGCCGGGGGCGTGAAGAACGGGGCGGAGCTGCGCCGCTATATGGACCAGGGCGCGGCGGGGGCCCAGTTTGCCACCCGCTTCATCGCCACGGAGGAATGCGACGCCAGCCCCGCCTATAAACAGGCTCTGCTGAACGCGGGGGAGGAGGACATTACCATCGTCCAAAGCCCCGTGGGCATGCCGGGCCGGGCGCTGAACAGCCCGCTGGTCCGCCGGGTGGAGGCGGGGGACCAGCCGAAGATTTCCCGCTGTGACCGCTGTCTTGCCGCCTGTGACTGCAAGACCGCCCCCTACTGCATTTCCAGGGCGCTGATTGCCGCCGTGGAGGGAGACTGGGAAAACGGCCTCTTTTTCTGCGGAGCCAACGCCGGGGAAGTGAACAGGCTGTCCACGGTGAGAGAACAGATGGACCAGATTATGAAGGAATGGAGGGCCGCGCCATGAAGCTCGGTTTCTTATACGCCGGACAGGGCAGCCAGCACCCCGGCATGGGGGCGGACTTGTACGGGGCATACCCCGTTTTCCGCCAGGTGCTGGACGCCGCCCAGGCGGAAGCGGACTTTGATTTGAAGCGGACCTGCTTTGAGGACCCGGATGGGGTGCTGAACCAGACCCGGTACACCCAGCCCTGCATGGTGGTCTTCGCCGCCGGGCTGACGGCGGTGCTGCGGGAAAAGGGGATTGTCCCCTCTGCGGCGGCGGGCCTCTCCCTGGGAGAGTACTCCGCTCTGCACGCCGCCGGGGTCTTTGACGCGCGGACCGCCGTGCGTTTGGCGGCCTTCCGGGGAAAGGCCATGGAGGAGGCCGCGAGGGGCCATGACAGCGCCATGACGGCCGTGCTGGGTCTGGAGCGGGAGGCCCTGCAGGCCGCCTGTGAGGCGGCGGCGGACCTGGGCGTCGTGGTCGTCGCCAACTACAACTGCCCCGGCCAGCTGGTTATCGGCGGGGACAAGGCGGCGGTGGAGAAGGCCGCCGCCCTGGCCAGGGAAAAGGGCGCGAAGCGCTGCCTGCCCCTGAAGGTCAGCGGGCCCTTCCACACGCCCCTGATGGAGCCCGCCGGGGAGGCGCTGGAGGACTATTTCCAAAGCGTCCCCTTCGCCGGGCCGGAGATACCCGTCCTGTTCAACTGCCTGGGCCGGGAGAAGGGGCCGCAGGATTCCATCCCCGCCCTGCTGGTCCGGCAGGTCCAAAGCAGCGTTTACATGGAGGATTCTATCCGCCGCATGGCGGAGCTGGGGCTGGACGCCTTGGTGGAAATCGGTCCCGGCAGGGCCCTCAGCGGCTTTGTGAAGAAAACCGTCCCCGGCCTTCCGGTTTACGCCGTGGAAACGGCGGAGGACGTGAAGGCGCTGGAGCAGGTGGTAAAGGAGAACGGATGATGAGATTTGAGGGAAAGACCGCCCTGGTCACAGGCGGAAGCCGGGGCATCGGCCGGGCAATCTGCCTGGAGCTGGCGAAGGGCGGAGCCAGCGTGGTTTTCTGCTGGGCCGGAAACGGGGCGGCGGCGCAGGAAACCGCCCGGGCCGTGGAGGCCCTGGGGGCCAAGGTCCTGGCGGTCCGCTGCGACGTGGCGGACGCGGAGCAGGTGGACGCGCTGGTCAAAGCCGCCCTGGAGGGCTTCGGGAGAATCGACATTCTGGTGAACAACGCCGGGATTACCCGGGACAACCTGCTCATGCGAATGAGCGAGGCGGACTTTGACGCGGTCATCGCCGCCAATTTGAAGGGCGCTTTTCTCTGCATGAAGGCCGTCTCCAGGCTGATGCTGAAGCAGCGCTATGGCCGCATTGTGAACCTTGGCAGCGTGGTGGGCCTCCGGGGCAACGCCGGGCAGGTGAACTACGCCGCCAGCAAGGCGGGAATCGTCGGCATGACGAAGTCTCTAGCCAAGGAGCTGGCCTCCCGGGGGGTGACGGTGAACGCTGTGGCCCCGGGCTTTATCGAAACCGGCATGACCGCCGTCCTGCCCGATTCCGCCCGCGCCGCCGCCCTGGGGAGCATTCCCATGAACCGCCTGGGCGCGCCGGAGGAGGTGGCCAGGGCCGCGGCCTTCCTGGCAAGCGACGAGGCCGCCTATATCACCGGGCAGGTCCTGGCGGTGGACGGCGGCATGGCAATGTAATATGAAAAGAGGTTTGACTATGGAACGGCGCAGAGTCGTTATCACTGGCCTGGGGGCCGTCACGCCCCTGGGCCTCACCGCGGCGGAGAGCTGGCGGGCCGTTCGGGAGGGCGTGTGCGGCGTGGGGCCCATCACCGCCTATGACCCCGCTGGAATGAAGGTACAGCTGGCCGCCGAGGTCAAGGGCTTTGACCCCGATGCGCTTTTCGGAAAGCCGGAGGCCAGGCGGATGGGCCGCTTTACCCAGTTTGCCCTGGCCGCCTCCCGGGAAGCCCTGGCGGACAGCGGCTTCCAAATTGAAAACGCCGACCCCAGGCGCTGCGGCGTTATTATCTCCAGCGGCATCGGGGGCATCGGCATCACGGAGGAGGAGCATGACCGCGGGCTTGCCCGGGGCTGGGACCGGGTGTCCCCCTTCTTCATCCCCACCGGAATCTGCAACATGGCCGCCGGGCGGGCGGCCATCGACGCGGGGTTCCGGGGGATGTGCTCCTGCCCCGTCACCGCCTGCGCGGGAGGCGCCAACGCCGTGGGAGACGCGTTCCGCTATATCCGGGACGGGTACGCCGAGGCCATGCTCTGCGGCGGCAGCGAGGCGGCGCTGACGCCCCTGGCCGTGGGGGGCTTCACCTCCATGAAGGCCCTGTCCCAGTCCACGGACCCCAGTCGGGCCTCCATCCCCTTTGACGCGGAGCGCAGCGGCTTCGTCATGGGGGAGGGAGCGGGGATTCTCCTGCTGGAGGAGCTGGACCGCGCCCTGGCCCGGGGGGCCAGGATTTACGCGGAAATCACCGGCTACGGGGCCGCGTGCGACGCGTACCACATGACCGCTCCCCGGCCCGACGGCAGCGGCGGCGCGGACGCCATGGCCATGGCCCTGGCCGACGGCGGCGCGGAGCCGGAGGACGTGGACTACATCAACGCCCACGGCACCTCCACCCATCTGAACGACGCGGGGGAGACCGCCGCCATCAAGACGGTCTTCGGGAGTCACGCCCGTAAGCTGGCGGTCAGCTCCACCAAGTCCATGACAGGCCATATGCTGGGAGCGGCGGGGGCCGTGGAGGCCATCTTCACCGCTCTGGCGCTGAAGGACGGCTTCATCCCCGCCACCATCAACTACCAAACCCCGGACCCGGAGTGCGATTTGGACGTGGTCCCCAACCGGGGCCGGGAGGCGGATATCCGCTGCGCCCTGTCCAATTCCCTGGGCTTCGGCGGGCACAACGGCTGCCTGCTGTTCAGAAAGTGGGAGGCGTAACCATGGGCATGCAGTACGATTCCAACCAGATAGCGGAAATCCTGCCCCACCGCTACCCCTTCGCGCTGGTGGACAAAATTGTGGACGGCGAGCCGGGCCAATGGGCCAGGGGCGTGAAGTGCGTCACCGTCAACGAGCCCTTCTTTCAGGGCCACTTTCCCGGAAAGCACGTCATGCCCGGCGTGCTTCTCATTGAGGCCATGGCCCAGGTGGGGGGCGTGGCGGCGCTGGCCCTGCCGGAGAACCGGGGGAAGCTGGCCTTCCTGGGCCGGGTGAAGGACGCCCGGTTCAAGCGCCAGGTGGTCCCCGGGGACGTGGTGGAGCTGGAGTGCCGCCTGGTCCGGCAGAAGGGCTCCGTCGGCGTGGGGGAGTGCACCGCCAGGGTGGACGGCGAGATTGCGGCGGCGGCGGAGCTGACCTTCGCCATTGGATAAATGGCGGCGTTGCATTTTTCCGCCGCATTGGGTATAATGAGAGAGAAAAGACCGCCCCGGGAGGAGGATGGACGATGCTGGAGCAGGCGTTTAACAGCGTGTACTCGAAATTCAAGCTGCACTTTTACCAGGAGATTTTCCGGCGCTTTCAGGACCGGGAAGCCAGCCTGACCACGGTGGAGACCTTCTGCATGGAGTCCATCCAGGCTCTGGGCAGCCCCACCGTCAACGAGTTCGCCGGCTTTATGCGCATCTCTCCGCCCAACGCGGCCTATAAGGTGAACAGCCTGGTGAAGAAGGGCTACGTCCGCAAGGTCCAGTCCGCCAGCGACCGCCGGGAGTACCACCTGGAGGCCACGCAGAAGTACATTGACTATTACAACGTGTCCCGGAGCTACATTGAGACGGTGATGGACCGGGTGGCCGCCCGCTTCACCCCGGAGGAGTGCGGGAAGCTGGAGGAGATGCTCCGGATTATCGACCGGGAGCTGATGCCGGAGGTAGGGCTTCCGCCAAAGCGGGAGGAGGCGTAAAACCTCATGCGCGAAAACAGGCGGACGCCTTCGCGCATGAAGCTTGCGCGCATCATTTCCGGCCGCTCCGAAGGGGCGGGGAAACGGCGCGTTCCGATGCTTTCCATGCAAAGGCATGGCAAAACGGGAGGCAGGCCGAAGACCTGCCTCCCGTTCTGGAAAAGAGGAGCTTACTTGCGGTTTTCCTTCTGGTTCTGGCGCTGCTCCTTCTGGTTGTTCTGCTGATTCTGCTCACGCTCGTTCTGGTTGCTGCGGTTCTCCATTGAGAACACCTCCTTTCGGATCCAGAGGGTATCTTCAAGCCGCCCGGACGTCCCTCCGCCCCGCCGGCTTGAAGACACCCTCCAGTGAGTTCAGGGGTTATTCTTGCCGCCGGAGATGAAAAATATTCAAAAAAGAGAAAAATCTTTGTTGACAAAGGGGCGGGGGGCTGATATACTGATTTGGCAAAACAAAGAAGGCTGACTGCATCCGCCTCACCTCCAGCGTCTGCGCGAAGAGGTTCAAAACGGGTTTTCGAAACTGCCGTTCCCGGCGGTTTGCTGTTGCGCGGATGCCTTTGTGCGTCCGCGTTTTGTGATTTTATGGATGGAGGTGCTTTGACCATTAGTAAGCAAGTGCATGAACTGAATGAGAGTATCGGCGACAAGGAGATCCGTCTGATTGGTCCCGCGGGCGAGCAGCTTGGCATCATGGCCCCCGCACAGGCTCTGCGCATCGCCGAGGAACAGAATCTGGACTTGGTCAAGATCTCGCCCCAGGCCAAACCCCCGGTCTGCAAGCTGATGAACTACGGAAAGTTCCGCTTTGAGCAGAGCAAGCGGGAAAAAGAGGCCAGAAAGAACCAGCATGTGGTGGAGATCAAGGAGATTCGGATGTCTCCGGGCATCGACATCGGGGACTTCAACACGAAGCTCCGGAATGCCCAGAAGTTCATCGCCGACGGCAATCGGGTCAAGGTCTCTGTTCGTTTCCGCGGCCGCGAGATGGCGCACACCGATATCGGGCGGGACCTGCTGGCCCGCTTCGCCGAGCAGTGCGCCGACATTGCCAATCTGGACCGGCCCGCCAAGCTGGAGGGCCGGATGATGTCCATTTTCCTCTCTCCCAAGGCCGGCAAGTAAAAACCTGCAAGTTCAAAAACACGGAAGGAGTCAATCATTATGCCGAAGCTGAAAACCCACAGCGGCGCCAAGAAGCGGTTCAATCTCACCAAGACCGGCAAGGTCAAGCGCGCCAAAGCCTTTAAAAGCCACATCCTGACCAAGAAGGACACCAAGCGGACCCGCCGCCTCCGCAGCGGCGGCTATGCCGACGCCACCAATGTGGACGCTATCCGCAAGATGATCCCTTACAAGTAAGAAAAGGAGGCTTTTGAAACATGGCTAGAGTCAAAGGCGCGATGATGACGCGCAAGAGAAGAAATAAGATCATGAAGCTGGCGAAGGGCTACTGGGGCTCCAAGTCCAAGCACTTCCGCGTGGCCAACCAGGCCGTGATGAAGTCCCTGAGCTACGCTTATACCGGCCGCAAGCTGAAAAAGCGCGACTTCCGCTCCCTGTGGATCACCCGCATCTCCGCCGCCTGCAAGCTGAACGGGATGAACTACTCCACCTTTATGCACGGCCTGAAGACCGCCGGCGTGGAGATCAACCGGAAGATGCTGGCCGAGCTGGCCGTCAGCGACGCCGCCGCCTTCACCCAGCTCACCGAGATTGCCAAGAAGGCGTAATCGGTTTTTGAAACGATAAAAAGGACTTCGGAAGGGATTCCGAAGTCCTTTTTGCGTCGTGGTCACGGTTCCGGGCGGCAGAAGTAGGGGCCGAAGTCCTCCTCATGGGTGTGGACGTAGGTCCATGTAAAGTCTTTATCCACCAGATACCAGTCCGTGCCGTTCAATGTATCCGCTTCCGGCAGGGCCAGGGCCTCTGCCTTGGAGAGAGGCCGCGACAGGGGAACTCCCTTTGGGGGATACTCATAATAAAATAGGTATACCGTTTCCTCCGGCACCTGGGCCAGTGCCTGCCGGGCGGCGGCACCCTCCACGCAGGGGACCAGTTTCCAGGAGAAGATATGCCAGAGGTAATTCCCCTCCGCCAGTACCCGTTTACCCAGCTCCGCCTCATCCGCGCCGGAGGCAAAAGCATCCAGCCAGCGGTTTTTCAGGATTTTGCGGCTGGCGGGAAAGGGCTCCTCCCATTCCACCATGGTTCCCACACAGCGGTTGATGGGCTGGCCCAGGCCGTGGAACTTGGCCTCATAATCCGTCATGACCCCTACGGGGCCGTTTTCGTGGAGGTTCCGTGTGACCTCCGACAGCCGGAAACCGAACTGGGGCAGCTCCTCTACGGAAAACTCGAAAAGGGGCTGGTTGTCCGTCTTGAAGTGGATTTCCCCGCCCATTTTCAGGACCTGGCGGTAGAGCTTCAAAAAGCTGCCGTGAGTCAGCCGCCGCTTGGCGTGCCGCCCGCTGGGCCAGGGGTCGCAGAAGTTAATGTAGATACGGTCCACCTCGCCGGGGGCGAAGAAATAGGGGAGCTGGTCCGCGTTGGCGCTGATGAACCAGACGTTGGCAAGCCCCGCGCCCACGCAGCGCTCCATGGCTACCACCATGGCATCGGGCACCATTTCCACCGCCAGGAACAGCACGTCCGGCTCGGCGGCGGCGGTCCCGGCGGTGAAGCGGCCCTTGCCGCAGCCCAGCTCCAGGCGGAGCTCCCGGGCCTGGGGCATCAGCGCCCGCCAGCGTCCGGGACGGTCGTAGGGGTTCCGAATGAGCCGGTCCGCACAGCGCTCCATCCGGGGGATCAGGTTTTTCTTTTTCCGCATTCGCATAGGGAAGCGTCCTCCTGAGTTGAAATCAAAGGGGAAGGCGTTTTCCTTAAATGGCGCCCTCCGCTCTCAAGATGTGCCTTACTTTGTCTTCGTCTTTGCAATAATAATGCGCGGATTTGACAATCAGGGTCAGCCGGCCATGCCGCATGCCGGCCTTTTCAGAAACAGTTTGCAGAATTGTATAGAGCATAACGAGATTTACGTACGCCTTGCATCCAAAATCCAATGCGCGGCAGTATACTGTCAGATTCAGCACTCCGGCTTCTTCCTGAAAATCCAGCAGACTGACGCAGGGTATATAACCTTCGTCAGTCAAAGGCTCGAATGTGGTAACAGTCGCGGATCTTGTGTGCGGGTTTTCTCTGAGGCGGTCGATCACCCATTGTATCTGGTCCTTTTGCCCCATGTAGGAACATAATCGGGAGGCATAGGATGTTTCGTTATGAAGCTCTTTGACATGTTCCTGAACCGTGAAGTTCCGCACCATCCAGTCATATTCCGCTTGAACCTTATGCCGCTCTATGATTGCGTCCGGGAGATTCGCGTTTAGGAGCGTGAATGTCAGCCCGAAGATCTCCTTTGCGTCAGCGTGTTCACCTGCGTTATCCGTATATTCTGTAGCCGATCCCTCCTTATAAATTGTCCGCAAAACCGCAACCCAGGCTTCGCCAAGGCTTGAAAAGAAACCAATATTGTTCATAGATATGCCTTCTCTCATAGATATGCCTTCTCATTCCCACTCGCTCCTGTTGGCTTTGTTTAAACAGTTTTGCTTATGGGATTTGGTTCTGATTATCTGCATTGTCTCCATTATCCAGATAGTTTGGGCTATCTGATTTTTTGCTGCCATAAATCTGAGAAGATGATAGAGCCATTTTGCTAAAACTTTACGTCAGATATGTATCTCGTACATTGCCCAATAACTTACTCCCCCGAGCAGCACTTCCATCCGCGCAGAACACCTGTACATCATATCCAGGAAACTGGCTTTGGAAAATTAGCTGCCGTTTTTTCTCTCGATAGTCGCTTTGAAGAAATGACCGTTCTTCCGCCCATACCCGCTCCAAAAACTCAGCTATTGCATGACATCCCAATCCCATACCCTTAATGATTGCGGCGAGGTCAAGAGCGCTATAGCAAAGTTCCTTCATCAGCGGTCCCCTTTGCTGCCATTGCACTTACGGCATAAAATCTGCAAATTCTCAGGGACACTTTTTCCACCTTTGTTCATTGGGACAATATGATCTACTTGAAAGAACACTCGGGAGCGATCTGATACACCACAACAAGCACAGTGATATACTCCATCTTTATCTCTAGCTTTCTCAAATGCGCCATTTCGAAGATCTCTTTCCTTTGTAGGAGCAATTTCTCCAATCTTATGAAGCGGTAATTCTGCTAACTGCCGGGTACCATACCTCCATGCAATCTTCACCCATGGTCTATGTACCTTTCTTGCCATTTTTTCTAGTATACCACATTTGCTTAGTCACTTCAAGCTGGCACGTGGAAAAAGGTGATATCCAGAAAACATAGGTGGCGGCATTTTCTGCCGCCTCCTCGAATTTATCGCTCGCCTATGTTCTCCCGCCGCCGCTGTATCTTCGGCTGGTCTATCTGCCCACTATGAAGGATTTTGGAGATGAAAGCTATTCCCCGCTCTGGTGCTTTCTTAATAGCGGCAAGAAAGTCCTTCGTCTGCTCCTTCAATTCCTCAATTGTGCGGGCCGCGCAAAAAAGCCTTGCGCCGTCTGGAAGTCTGTGCTACAATAAACCTACCAATTACATAGATCGTGAACTGGGGAGCTCGCGGAGGCGGGCTGAGAGGAAGCAAACGCTTCGACCCACAACCTGATTTGGGTAATGCCAACGTAGGGAGCCGTCATGAACCGTCATGCTTTTTTCCGCATGTGGAACAGCCCTCCCGGTCCCGGGAGGGCTGTTTGACTGCCGTCAGCTTCGCGGTCGGAAAAAGGAGGACGTTGTTTTATGCTGAACCTGTTTGTCAACGGTGAGGGGGGCCTCACCGCCGCCGGATACGCGCTGAGCGCCGCGCTGCTGGTGCTGAGCCTTTTGGCGGGCCTGTTCCTGGCGGACCGGGAAGAGAGGAAGGGCTTCTCCGTCAAGCAGCTGGCTTACTGCGCCATGGCCGTGTCCCTGGCCTACGTGGCCAGCTTCATCAAGGTTTTCAAGCTGCCCTACGGCGGGTCCGTCACCCTGCTGAGCATGCTTTTCATCGTGCTGGTGGCCAACTGGTACGGCGTCAAGACCGGAATGCTGGTGGGCTTCGCCTACGGCGTCCTGCAATTTTTGCAGGAGCCCTACTTCCTGTCGCTTTTCCAGGTCTGCTGCGACTACGTGCTGGCCTTTGCCGCACTGGGGCTGGCGGGACTGTTCCGGGGGAAGAAGAACGGCCTTCTTGCCGGATACCTGACGGCGGTGCTGTTCCGGGGGGTGTTTCACTCTCTCGGAGGCTATCTCTACTGGATGGATTATATGCCGGAGAATTTTCCCCAGGCCCTGCGGAACCTGTACCCCATTATTTATAATTACAGCTACCTGCTGGCGGAGGCGGCGGTTACGGCGGCTGTCATCAAAATTCCGGCGGTGGAGCAGGCGCTAGAGCGGATTCGCCGGGCCGCGCTGTGAGCGAGAAGGAAAGGAACCGGCAAAGAGGAGCCCCCGCTTTTCCCAGGAAAGGCGGGGGCTCCTATTGTTTCAGCAGTACTTGGCGATGGCGGACTGAATCATCTCATGGGCCTGGACGGCGGTTTCCCGGTCGCCGGGCTCCAAACCCAGCAGGGGCGCCCGCACGCCGCCCGCGTCGGGGCCGCCCTGGAGCCGGAGGATCTCCTTGATGACGGCGTACATGTTGCCCTGG
>CATLJA010000029.1 GCA_949959305.1 uncultured Oscillibacter sp. | reverse complement strand
GTGCCCGCCTATATCGTCAAGGCCTTCCCCATGGTCCGGGACGTGAAGCCCGGCGGCACCTTCCTCATCAACTGCCAGTGGAGCGACGAGGAGGTCAACAAGCACATGCCCGCCGTTGCGAAGCGGTACATTGCCAAGAACAACATCCAGGTCTACACCATCAACGCCATCGACCTGGCCAAGGAAATCGGCATGGGCAAGCGCACCAACACCATCCTCCAGTCCGCCTTCTTCTCTCTGGCGAAGGTGATGCCCGAGTCCGAGGCGATTCAGTATATGAAGGACGCCGCCACCCACTCCTACCTGAAGAAGGGCCAGGACGTGGTGGACATGAACCACAAGGCCATTGACGCCGGCGCCACGGCCTATAAGAAGTTCGAGGTTCCCGCCGACTGGGCCGACGCGCAGGATACCCCCGATGCCACCACCCTGACCGGCAAGCCGGAGCTGGTGGAGCAGGTCAAGACCATCCTGAACCCCGTGGGCAAGATGGACGGCGACAGCCTCCCCGTCTCCGCCTTCGTCAAGCACGTGGACGGCCAGTTCGAGCTGGGCGCCGCCGCCTATGAGAAGCGCGGCGTGGCCGTCAGCGTTCCCACCTGGATGCCCGAGAACTGCATCCAGTGCAACCAGTGCGCCTATGTCTGCCCCCATGCTACGATCCGTCCCTATGCCATGACCGAGGAGGAGGCCGCCAACGCTCCCGCCGCCGCCAAGATCATCGACAAGACCGGCAAGGGCAAGGGCTACAAGTTCACCATCGCCGTCTCCCCGCTGGACTGCATGGGCTGCGGCGTGTGCGTGGGCGTGTGCCCGGGCCGCAAGGGCGAGAAGGCTCTGAAGATGGTGGCCCAGGAGCAGGAGGCCGCCCAGCAGGAGGTCTTCAACTACTGCAACGCCAGCGTGGCCGAGAAGAAGGATCTCCAGGACAACACGGTCCCCGGCAGCCAGTTCCACAAGCCGCTGCTTGAATTCTCCGGCTCCTGCGCCGGCTGCGCCGAGACCAGCTACGCCCGCCTCGTCACCCAGCTCTTCGGCGACAGAATGTATATCTCCAACGCCACCGGCTGCTCCTCCATCTGGGGCGGTCCCGCGGCTACCTCTCCTTACTGCACCAACGCGGACGGCCACGGCCCCGCCTGGTCCAACTCCCTGTTCGAGGACAGCGCCGAGCACGGCCTTGGCATGTACCTGGGCCAGAAGGCCATCCGGGACCGCCTGGCGGACCTGACGAAGCAGCTCATCGCCGTGCCCCACGCCTATCAGGGCCTGAAGGACGCCGCCCAGAAGTGGCTGGACACCATGGAAGACGGCAAGGCCAACGCGGAAGCCACCAAGGAATATGTGAAGCTCCTGGAAGAGAGCGTCATGACCGTGGACGGCATCGTGGCCTTCACCTCCAGCCCCGACGCGGCCAAGGTCTTCGGCGACCAGCTGCCCAAGTTCCAGGCCCACGCCAAGGAGCTGAAGGACAGCGGCGCGAAGTACTGCGACTGCGACGCGTGCAGGCTCTGCCTGGAGATTTTGAAGGACAAGGAGTACCTCTCCAAGAAGTCCCTGTGGATCTTCGGCGGCGACGGCTGGGCCTACGACATCGGCTTCGGCGGCGTGGATCATGTCCTGGCCTCCGGCAACGATGTGAACATCTTCGTCTTCGACACCGAGGTCTATTCCAACACCGGCGGCCAGGCTTCCAAGGCCTCCAACATCGGCCAGGTGGCGCAGTTCGCCGCCGCCGGCAAGGAGATTAAGAAGAAGTCCCTCGCCGAAATCGCCATGAGCTACGGCTATATCTACGTGGCCCAGGTGGCCATGGGCGCCAATCCCGCCCAGACCCTCAAGGCCATCCAGGAGGCCGAGGCCTATCCCGGCCCGTCCCTGATCATCGCCTACTCCCCCTGCGAGATGCACAGCATCAAGGGCGGCATGATGAACTGCCAGGCGGAGATGAAGAAGGCCGTGGAGTGCGGCTACTGGAACCTGTTCCGCTTCAACCCCGCCGCCGAAGGGCCCAAGTTCACCCTGGATTCCAAGGAGCCCGCCGGCGGGTATCAGGAGTTCCTGATGAACGAGGCACGTTACAGCCGCCTGACCCGCGAGTTCCCCGACCGGGCCAGCGAGCTGTTCCAGCGCAACGAGAAGGCGGCCATGGACCGCTATCAGCACCTGCTGAAGCTCAAGGAAATGTACGCCGGATAAGGGCGTTGGAAATTCCGCTGAGCGGCTTTCCCAATAAGCTGAGGACCACGGGCGAAAGCCCGTGGTCCTCTCTTTTCGCGCTTCCGGACGCTCAGCCCAGCAGCTCCGCCAGCGCCGCCGCCAGCTCCTCCCCCTGGGAGCGGGTGAGGCCCTGGGTGAAATCCGCGTCCGCCGGAAGAAGTCCCAGCTCCCACGCCCGGGTTACGGCGCTCTGCTCCCATCCCTGGGCCAGCGCCGCCGGGACGGGGCCCCTGCGGCTTCCCGCCGGCAGGGGAATTTCCAGCGCCTCCGCCGCCCGGCCCAGAAACACCGCCGCTTCCCGCCAGGTGATGGCCCGGGCGGCGGAGAAGGCTCCGCCCGCGCCGCCCCTGGCGATGCCGTTCTCCTTGGCCCAGACGAGGGCGGGCAGATACCACTCAATGCCAAAATTATCGGCAAAGGGCAGCGCTTCGTAGTCCACCGCCGCCTCTGAACGCGCCGCCGCCCTATAGAGCTGCCCGGCGAACCGTCCCCGGGTCAGAGGCGCGCTGGGGAAGGGCAGGATAGGAACATAGGTCTTGCGGATCAGCAGGTACTCCACCAGGGTGTCCACGCCGTTCAGCGTGTCCTCCAGGGTCTGCGTAATGGGCTCGTCCGGCTCCAGGGCCGCGACGCCCCGGCCCGCCGCCGCATCCAGAAGGGTGTTGAGGTCCAGGTATTTGCTGGAAACCTGTCCCCGGACCTTGGAGTTTGGCAGGGAGAAGACGTTTACCGCCCCGAAGTGGCAGACGCTGCCGCCTGTGGGCTCTCCGGCCAGCTTGCCGCCCATCTCCTGAATCTCCACGGCGTTGATAAGGGCGGAGGAGAGGGTGGCCTCCCCGATGAGGCCCACCAGCTCGGTTCCCCCGTCCATCTCCTTCCGCAGCACCTCCAGCAGGGGCCAGACGACCCCGTCGGACCCGCCGCCGTTGTTCCGCAGGTCCAGCAGCACCCGCCAATAGCCGCCCTCCTCCAGGTCTTTCGCCACCTGGGCGGCGAAGTCCGCCATGGGCAGGTTCTCGTCCTCCCGGCAGGCGTTGTACTGGATATAGTAAACGCCGTCCGAAAGGGGCTTGGAGAAGTAATTGACGTTTGCCGCCGCCGTCTCCGGCTGGGCCTTGATTTTATCGGAAATCCGCGCGGCCTCCAGCGTATTCATGGCCTCGTAGTCCATGGGCGGCAGGGACAGCGTCTCCCCGCCTTCCAGAGTGACCACCAGCGGCTTCCCGGCCTCCACCAGCCCCAGGTACTCGTAAACGTCCGCCACGTTGCAGGCCTGCCGGAACTGCCGCCGGAGGCGGACCGGATTGTCGGAGGAGAACAGCGTCCCGAACGCGTCAATCACGTCTCCCACCGGCCTCCCGGCGAGGAGCGCGACCTTCCGGCAGAGCAGGTCCCTGTTTTCCGGGGGTACGGCGGACAGATGCCACGTCTCGCCATAGCCCGTCCCCTTCCGGACCAGGGCGAAGGGGTAGGCCCGGAAGCCCGCCGCGCCGCCGATGGCGATGCTGGTGTGGGAGTCCTTCACCAATGCCGCCAGGCGCATGAGGTCCAGGAGAAATTCTGTGTCCGTTTCTGTTTCCAGCCGCCCCTCAATCTCCGCTTTCAGCGCCAGGAATTCGGCTTCCGGCGTGTTGGCGAAGGCGTTGGGGTGGGCCTTCAGCAGGACCTCCTGATACAGGAAATCCAGGTCCTCCTGCCGCTGTTTCGCGCTCAGGGGCTCCGCCGCCAGGGCCGGGACCGCCAGCAGCGCCGCCAGGCACAGCCCCAGGAGCCGTCCGGCCAGATGGTTCAGTCGCTTCATAAGTGCCGCCTCCGTTTCGCTAATTACATAATACAATGGTACACTTAGGGATGAAAAAAGTCAAGCCCCAAATGATAAAACGGGGCGGGGAAAATTCTTCAAAAAAAGGACCGCCTGTTCAGGCGGTCCGGCGGATTCAAAGCTCCCAGGGGGGCTTCCGGTCCTGAACGGACCAGGGGTCCGCCCCGTTCGGGCGGGAGGGCTCCCGGCCGCGCTGGAAGGACCAGGGGTCCAGGGCCTCCCGGCGGCGGGCCTCCGCCCGCGCCCTTCCGGAGGGCCGGGCCCGGAGCCAGAGCACGAGGACCAGGGCGGCCAGGCCGAATACGCAGAGAAGCAGGCTGACCGCCGTCTCCCCGCCGTTCCGCCGTCCGCCGTAGGAGACCTGCTCCCCATTCAGGTGAGCCTCCAGCTCCTCCGCCAGGGCGGGTATGGTCTCCGGGTCAAAGACGTCCCGAAGCTCCACCTCCTCCACCGCCGCCCGGTAGGGCAGGGAGAGGGACAGGGCGGACAGCTCCAGATACACGTCCCTGGCCTCCCGGGGATTTTCCAGGTAGAGGAACCACAGGTCCAGAGCGGAGAGGGCGGACGTGGCGTAGCTGATGAAATACAGGGGGCTTTGAAAGTTGTGGGTGTTTTCCACCCAGCTGGGGTCCGACTCCACGCCGGGCTCGTAGGAATAGCCGTACTCCTCCGACAGCTCCTTGAAAAGCCGGTCCAGCTCCTCCACGGTCAGCTCCGGGTTTTGGTAGGCCGCCGCCTGAAATTCGTCGTAGAGGCAGCCGTCCAGAATGGAGTCCAGGATATTGTAGAGAATGAGATTTTCATAAACCTTCCCGTAGTTCCCATCAAAGACCGTCCCGGCCTCTCCGGCGAACATCAGCTCCAGGGCCTGGGAGTGAATTTCCCCCACGTCGATGTTGAAGTCGGACCAGAGGTCATGCTGGGTGCAGTGGAAGGTTTCGAAAAAGTGGCCGAACTCGTGGATCGTGTCGCTGAGATCCTGGTAGTCTCCATAGGGGCTGTTGAAGATGAAGGCGCTGCCGTAGGCGGGCAGGGCCACGGTGTAGCCGGTGGGCAGCTTGGGGGCGCTGTATTCAATGTCATAGAGGTGGTGCTCCCGCAGAAAGCGGAAGGTCGCCGCCATCTCCCTGTCAAAGCCCTCTACAAAGGGCTGGATGGTATCCAGCACCTCCTCGCCGTTCATCCGGCTCCGCACGCTGAGGGCCCGCAGGTCCCGTTCGCTGGTCTCCTCCAAAAGGCGGAGCTGAAGGGGGAGGATGTGGCGCTTTGCCGCCTCCCGGAGCTCCGCTATGTCCTCCAGGCTGTAGTCCCGGGTATAGAGGGCGTCGTAGGCGTATTCGGCGTAATCGCCGTAGTCCGACTGGCGGGCCAGCTCCGTCCGGAGGCCCACCAGCCGGAGATACACCTCCCCGGCGGCCCGGCGGCGCTCCGCGGACAGGGCCTCGCTGACGGCGGCGTAGGTCCCGCCGTCCACCCCGGCGCTCTCCAGCGTCTCCGCCGTCCAGACGTTCCCCTCCAGCCGGACGGGAACGCCCTGGGCCATAATCTGGTCGTACTCCTGAATGAGGCGGTCCTCCTCCAGGTAGAGGGCGGACTCCTCCTCCGTCAATCCCCGGTAGCCCAGAAGGCTTTGGGCCGCGCCCTCCCCCGCGTCCTCGTCCAAAATATCCCCGTAGGGGGAGGCCGCCATGGCGGCCAGGGCCTGATAGCAGCGGTCGTAGATCCGGGTCTGCTGGGCGGAAAGCTCCAGGTACAGCGCCGAGGCCTCCGGGGCCCCGCCGGTGGCGTCGTACTGGATGGAGGAGAGGTTGGCCTTGGTGACGAGCAGGTTCATTTCCTCCAGAACCTGCTCATAAAGGGCCCGCACCCGGCGGCGGTCCTCCTTATCGCCCCGGTCCCGGCTGTGGCGGGAGCAGAGGCCCTCCAGCTCCTTCAGGGCGGAGAGGAGGGCGGTCTCATCGAAGGGCGTGACGGGGAGCATGCCGTCGTAATCCACCGCCGGGTGGGCGGAGGCGGGGTATTCCCATTTGAGCGCCAGGGCCGCCGGGCCGGAAAGCAGGGCCAGGGCCAGCAGCAGGCACAGAATTTTTTTCAGCATAAGGGACCTCCGAAACCGTCAGGATTTTCCTCCTCCCCGCCGCAGGAGCAGGAGGAGGGTGCTGAGTACGTCCAGCACGGGGAGAAACTGGCATACGCTGTGCAAAATGGCGGCGTCCTCCCCGGATTCCCGGAGGCAGCGGATGTACAGCCAGCCGGTGACGCCGCTTTGAATGATCATCAGCCAGGTAAGGCAGACGGGAATGGGGACCAGAAGCAGGAAGACGCCCCGGGAGGCCGCTGCCAGGGCTCCCCAGGCCAGGACGCTCCAGAGAAAGTTCAGAAGGTGGAAGGGGACGGCCCCCAGCTTCAGCGTCTTCCAGGCGGAGAGCAGCCGGGCCATGTCGCTGCGGCGGTAGGCCGAGACGGCGGCCCCCGCGCTGAACCAGCCCAGAAGCTGGACCAGGCCGATTGCCAGCAGATAGGCCAGCAGCAAGGAGCCGTTGGAGCGGTTCCACCCGGCCCCGCCCCGGCCCAGGTACAGGATGCCGGCGGGGGCGGCGATGCTCATGATCAGGTGGACGTACATCCCCGCCAGAAAAAGCTTCGCCGTCTTCATGGGTCCACCCCGGCGGGAGCGTCCCCCGCCCCGGCTTCCCGGCCCTGGGCGGCCAGCACGTCCGCCGCCGTCAGGCGGGTCAAGTCCTCCCGGGTGACGGCCTCCCGCCCCGCCAGGCGGTTTGCCTGGCAGACCAGAATCCGCTCAAAGACGTTCCGCACGCCCCGGGCGTTGCCGAAGGACTCCGGATCCCGGTTCTCCTCACGGAGAAGGTCCCGGACCAGCCCGGCGGCGTCCTCCTCCAGCTCGTAGCAGCCCTTGCGGCAGCGCATTTTGAAGATCTCCAGCAGCTCCTCCGGCGAGTAGTCCTCAAAGTGGAGGAAGCGGTTGAACCGGGACTCCAGGCCGGGGTTGGAGTGGATGAAGCGGTCCATCAAGTCGTCGTACCCGGCGGCGATGACCACCAGATCGCCCCGGTGGTCCTCCATGGCCTTGAGGATGGCGTCGATGGCCTCCTGGCCGAAGTCATTGCCGGAGGAGCCGTTCAGGGCGTACGCCTCGTCGATGAACAGCACGCCCCCCAGGGCCTTGTCAACGGCCTTTTTCGTCTTCAGGGCCGTCTGGCCCACGTAGCCCGCCACCAGCCCGGCCCGGTCCACCTCCACCAGCTGCCCCTTGGAGAGGATGCCCAGGGAGCGGAAAATCCGGGCCATCAGCCGGGCGACGGTGGTTTTGCCGGTGCCGGGACTGCCGGAGAAGACCATGTGAAGGGATAATTCCGTCACGGGGAGGCCGTTTTTCTCCCGGAGCTGGTGGACCTTCACCAGGTCGATGAGGTTTCGGACCTCTTTTTTCACGGCGGCCAGGCCGACGTAGCCATCCAGCTCTCTCTGCAAATCCTCCAGCTTCTCCGGCGGGGCCGCCTCCGCTTCCGCGCCCTCCGCAGTTCTCGGGGCCGTTTCCGAAGCCGGGGCTCCGCCGGAAGGAGGCGGGCCCTGGGGGGCCGCGGCCTTTGGCGCTTTTGCCTCCGGCGTCAGGGGCGCGCCCCAAAAGTCCGCGCCCATCCGGCGGAGGCTGTGCTCCGTCAGGGTCTGGATGACCTCCAGCTGCTGGAGGATGATTTCGTCCTTTTTGTCCTTCTTGTCCATAGCCCTCAGCCTTTCGTCAGATTGGTGCGGCGCAGCCCCTGGAACAGGCAGGCGGAGGCCAATCCGGTCAATCCGCCGGTAAGCAGGGATACCGCCAGCAAAACGGGCAGATAATAGAGGGGAGCCGTGCTGCCCAGGGTCAGAACCGCGGCGGCGGCCTGCCCGCAGTTGTGAGCCGCCGCGCCGCCCACGGACACGCCGTAAACGGAGAGCCCCCGCCGCCGGGAGAGAAGGGCCATGGCTCCCACGGCGCTCAGCCCCCCCAGCAGGGAGAAAATCAGCGCGTTCATGTTTCCGGCAAAGAGAGCCCCCAAAAAGCACCGGGCCAGCAGAATCAAAAGCGCCTCCCCCGGGCCCAGGGCGTAGAGGGCGAAGACGGTGACGATGTTGGCAAGGCCCAGCTTCACGCCGGGGATGGGGATGGCCAGGGAGAGGGGAAACAGGTTCTCCAGATAGCTCAGCGCCAGGGCCATGGAGGCCAGCAGGGCGCAGAGGGCGAGCTGCTTTGTCGTCAGTTTCATGCCGCGCCTCCTAACCTAGCACCGCGTCCACGCCGCCGCCTTCCACCCCTCCGCCCTCCAGGCGGAGGATGAACCGGGCGGGGAGGCAGACGATGCTCTGCCCGCTTTTCGCGATGATTCCGGTGTGAACGCAGTCCTGCGTAGGGCAGTCGGAGGCGGCTACACGGAGACCGGACTCCCCGGAGGGAGGCATGGCGTTCCGGGCCGGACCCTCGTAGTCGATGCCTAACACCACTGTCAGAGTATATCCGTTGTTGGTATAGGTTCTGGGGCGTTCCAGCAGGTCCTCCGGCGAAAAGCGGTCCACCTCCTCGCCGTCCACGGACACCACCGCCGTCAGGGCCTGAGACTGCCCGCCCCGCCACTGAAACAGGGCCAGGCCGACGGCCAGCGCCGCCACGCATAAAACCACCAGCGCGTCCCACGCCGTGGGCCGGAGCTTAGGAGACGGTTTCATAGGCGTATCCGCTGGCCTCGTCCAAGGTGAAGCAATCCGCCAGCCCCTCCGTGACGACGACCCGGCCGTCCTCCGTCACCAGCACCAGTTGAAAGAGGGGCTCCCCGGCTTCCATGTCCCGGCAGCCGCGCCAGAAGTCCAGGGCTTTTTCCTCCCCCATGACAAAGAGGGCCGTGGAGTAAGCGTCGCACAGGGCCCCCATGCAGGGTTGGGAGGTCTTGAAGGCGTCCGCCACCACGGTGACGGAGGTCAGCCCGCTGTCCGCCGGGTATCCGGTGGCGGGGTCGATGATGTGGTGATACCGCTTCCCGTCCTGTTCAAAATAACGCTGGTAGCCCCCGGAGGTGACGGCGAAGGAATCCGTCAGCTCCAGCACGCCCGCAAAGGCGTTTTTATCGCCGGGCTTCGCCGGGTCCTGTACGCCCACCCGCCAGGGCGTGCCGCCGGGCCGATCGCCCCAGGCCAGAACGTTGCCTCCTAATTGTGCAAGCCCCCGGGGGACCCCGTACTCCTGAAAGACGCGGACCAGGATATCGGCGGCATAGCCCTTGGCGATGCCGCCCAGGTCGATGGCCTGGCCCGGCGCCAGGGAGGCGGTGTAACGGATTTCGCCCTCATATTGGCCGGCGGTGTTGTATTCCTCGCCCTCCGGGAGCTGGGAATCCGTGAAAACGGCGGAACAGTCCACCAGGGGAAGCAGGGCGGCGAGCTCCTCCTGGGAGGGGACCCGGTATTCCTCCCCCCCGGCGAAGCCCCAGGCGGCCGCCACCGGGGCTATGGTGGGGTCAAAGGCGCCGCCGGTCTGGATGCGGCAGCGCTCCGCCTGGCGGAGCAGGGTGAAGGCATCCTGGCTGATGGCAATGGGCTGTCCTCCGGCGCTGTTGAGCCGGGACACGTCGCTGTCCTCCATGGTCCGGGACAGCTTCGCCTCCAAATCCCGTATCACGTCCTCGGCGGCGTAGGCGGCGGCGGGGGAGCGCTCTCCGTAGGTGGTGATGAGCATGGCGGTGTCCATGGCGATGACCTGAATGCTCTCCTGGGCCGTATCCGGGTCCGCGGAGCCGCCGCAGCCGGTGAGGAGCAGGGCCAGGAACAGCGCATAGGCAGTAAGACGTTTCATAAGCGACCTCGCGTTTATCTCAAGTGATTTTTATAGTATAGCACGGCCGGGGACGTATCTCAACGAAAAAGCAAAAAATGTGCGAAAAAATAAAAAACCTGGCGGGCGGGGCCTTGCAAAAGAGGATAAACTCTGCTATACTGTTTAGGCATGTCGGCAAAGGCGCTGTCCGCCCGGCATTTACTGGAAAGAATACTACCTTGGAGGTCTTGATAAATGGCAAAGAATCCGAATGGAAAATCTATGAAGCGGGATAATTCCCTGTACGGCGCGACGATTTTCTTCTTTGCGGCCTGCCTGGCGGAGTTTTATCTCCTGATTCTCCGCAGGGACTACATCCACGGCACCGCGGAGAACACCCTGGCCTGGTATGACCGGCTTTTGGTCTTCGCGGGCCTGGGGGCGGCGGTGCTGGTCCTGGGGGCGGTGCTGAGCGTGCTTTGGAAGACGGACGAGCGCAGACGGCTGATTGGCTGGGGCCTCACGGGCCTGGGGGCCTTCTTCGCCTGCGGCAGCGTTCTGATCCGCCTGTATTTCGAGTCCGCCGTCGTCCTCCTCAGCGTGGTGGTGCCGGTGCTGATGGTCCTGACCATTATTTGGAGCTTCTATGACCGGGAGTGCTCCGTGGCTATGACGGCCCTGAGCGGGACTTTGATTCTCCTGTGGGTGTGCCGCCGCCTGTTCAACCACCTGACCCGGGGCGTTCCCGTGAAGGTGCTGGCGGTGGCGTATGTGCTGGCGCTGCTGGGGCTGTGCTGGCTGGCGAAAAACAAGAAGCTGGGGAAGCTGCTTCCCCCGGACGCGGATTTGGCGCCTGTCTACGCCGCCGCCGGGCTGTCCGCGGCGGCGGTGGCGCTGGGGCTGCTCAGTGCCGCTGCGGCCTACTACGCCATGTGGGGCCTGGGAATTGTGGTCTTTGCCCTGGCGGTGTACTACACCGTGAAGCAGCTGTAAGAACCGGGGCTTTCGGCTTTCCCGCGTTTTCTTTGCGATGAATGAAGAGCCCTCCGTCCGGCCGGACGGAGGGCCCTTTTCGCGTATCCGGAGTGCCAGGGAAGAAGGGCGGGTCCGCCTTAAATGCCCAGGCCGCCCAGGTTCAGCCCGCCAGTGATGCTGTCCATGGCCTTATCCATGGCGTCCCCGGCCTGGCGCAGGGCCTCGTTGACGGCGGAAACCACCAGGTCCTGAAGCATTTCCACGTCCCCGGGGTCCACGGCCTCGGGCTTGATGGTGAGGGAGAGCAGCTCCTTCTTGCCGCTGGCGGCGGCCTCCACCGCGCCGCCGCCTACGCTGGCGGTGAAGGTGCGGTTCTCCACCTCCGTCTGGGCGGCGTTCATGGCCTCCTGCATCTGGGCGATCTGCTGCTGGACGGCGGCCTGGCGCTGGGCGCCGGTGGCCTTCATGCTGCCGCTGCTGAAGCCGCGGCGGGCGCTGTAACCCATAGTGACATTCTCCTTTGTTTATTTGATTTCAATGTTGTCAAACTGCCGGCCGAACGCCAGCAGGTTTTTCAGGTTCTCCTCCGGGGAGGACTTCGGGGGCTCCCCCGTGCGGAGCGTCAGCCGTACCGGGCTTCCGGCCAGGGCCTCCGCCTCCTGGGCGAGGGCTTCCCGGACCCGGTCGTTGTCCAGCCGCCCCAGGGTAAGCTCGTCGGGGGCGCAGACGGTCAGCAAATCCCCCTCCAAAAAGCCCGAGCACATGCCCAGGAAGGGCCGGTACATGCCGGGCAGGCGGCCCTTGCAGCGCTCCGCCAGGACGCGCCACCAGCCGCCCTCCGGCGCTTTGGCGGGAGCGGCGGGGGAGGCCGCTGCGGCGGCGGGGGGCGGCGCTTTTGGAGGCGGGGGACCGTCCTCCGGAACGTCATAGACCCGTTGGCCGGGCTCCTCCGCCATGGGCGGTTCCTCCGGCAGAGGGGGTTCCTCCGGCAGAGGGGGTTCCTCCGGCAGGGGGGGTTCCTCCGGCAGGGGAGGACCGTCCCAGGGGGGCGGCTCCGGGGAAGTCCGGGGAGCGGCGGCCTCCGTCCGGGGGGCCGGGTCCGGCGGCGGGGAGGGCCGCCTGGCCAGCTCCGCCCGGGCGGACTGGCCGTCCTCCAGGCGGCGGATGCGGGCCTCCAGGGCCGTCAGGTCCCCGGAGAGGCTTTCGTCGCAAAGGCGCAGGAGGCACAGCTCCGCGTCCAGGCGGCGGTTCGCGCTGGCGTACAGCTCCGCCGAGGCCTTTTGCAGGGTGGAGGCCAGGTGCAGAAAGCGGCCTGCGGGCACGCCTTTTCCCAGGCGGTCCAGGGCGGCGGCGTCAAAGCCGCCGGAGAGCAGGGCCGCGCCGCCCTTGGGGGCGGTTTTTTGCAGCAGCAGGTCCCTGGTGAGGGTGGACAGCTCCGACAGCACGGCTCCCATGTCCTTGCCGCCCTTGTACAGCTCGTCCAGCAGAAGCAGGGCCCCCTGGGCGTCCCGGTTCAAAACCAGCTCCATCAGCCGGGCCGTCTGGAGGTTTCCCGCCAGGCCCAGCACGTCCAGCACGGCGGCGGAGTCTATGGTCCCCCCGGCGGCGGCGCACTGGTCCAAAAGGCTCAGCGCGTCCCGCAGGGCCCCGTCCGCCAGGCGGCTGAGCAGCTCCGCCCCGTCGGGCTGGAGGCCGATGCCCTCTTGCTCCGCCACGAAGCGGAGCCGCCGGGCGGCGTCCTCCGGCCGGATGCGCCGGAAGGAGAACCGCTGGCAGCGGGAGAGAATGGTGGCGGGAACCTTGTGGAGCTCCGTGGTGGCCAGAATGAACATCAGGTGCTCCGGCGGCTCCTCCAGAATTTTCAGCAGGGCGTTGAAGGCGGCGGTGGAGAGCATGTGGACCTCGTCCACGATGTAGACCCGCTTTTTTACGTTGGCGGGGGAGTAGACCGCCTCGTCCCGGAGAGCCCGGACCTGGTCCACGCCGTTGTTGGAGGCGGCGTCCAGCTCCAGCACGTCCAGGAAGCTGCCGCTGTCAATCCCCAGGCAGGAGGGGCACTTCCCGCAGGGGTCCCCGTCCACGGGGTCCTCGCAGTTCACGGCCTTGGCCAGAATCTTGGCGCAGGTGGTCTTCCCGGTGCCCCGGGTCCCGGTGAACAGGTAGGCGTGGGAGGTCCGTCCCTCAGCCACCTGGCGGCGGAGGGTTTCGGTGATATGGTCCTGGCCGATGACGTCGGCAAAGGCTTTGGGCCGCCATTTGCGGTAGAGCGCCTGATACACCGTCTCACCTCCCCCAAAATCGCGCCTTTCGTTTCCCGGCAGGCGCGAAAATCTTGCGCGGCGGGAAGGAAGGGTGTGTGCGGGAAACCCAGGAGGGGTTTCCTGCACCATTTCAATCACAAGCTTTCAGACCTTTACAGGACTGAAAGCTTGCGCCGTCTGCTGAAAGAAGACGGCGTCCTCCGTACGCAGCTGCGGAGCCGGTTGCCTCGCGGCACATGAAACATTCCGCTTAATGCTGCTCGGTTCCCCGCCTGACATGGTTCGCAGAGCTTCATTGCGCGAGACCGGCTCCGCAGCTGCCTGCGGAGGACTGCTTTTCTTATTTTACTATATTCTTTCCCAAATGGCAACAAAAAATTTTTCGGGCCGGGAAAAAGTCCCCGCCGCTCAGAGAACGGCGGGGACCTCTTGAAAAAGCGGCGCTTACTTATTGTCCACGGAGAACATATAGGCAATCAGCTCCACCATCTTGTTGGCGTAGCCGGACTCGTTGTCGTACCAGCTGACGACCTTGACGAAGTTGTCGGTCAGGGACAGGCCGGCCTTCTTGTCGAAGATGGAGGTGAGGGGGCAGCCCAGGAAGTCGCTGGAGACCACGTCCTCGTCGGTGTAGCCGAGAATGCCCTTCAGCTCGCCCTCGCTGGCCTCCTTCATGGCCTTGCAGATGTCCTCATAGGAGGCGGGCTTCTCCAGGCGGGCGGTCAGGTCCACCACGGACACGTCCAGGGTGGGAACGCGCATGGAGATGCCGGTCAGCTTGCCGTTGAGCTCGGGGATGACCTTGCCCACAGCCTTGGCCGCGCCGGTGGAGGAGGGGATGATGTTGCCGGTGGCCGCGCGGCCGCCGCGCCAATCCTTCATGGAAGCGCCGTCCAGCAGCTTCTGAGTGGGGGTGACGGAGTGCACGGTGGTCATCAGGCCCTCGACGATGCCGAACTTTTCATTCAGGACCTTGGCGATGGGGGCCAGGCAGTTGGTGGTGCAGGAGGCGTTGGAGACGTAGGTCATGTCGGAGGTGTACTTCTTGTTGTTCACGCCCATGACGAACATCGGGGTGTCGTCCTTGGAGGGGGCGCCCATGATCACGTGCTTCGCGCCGGCCTTGATGTGGCCCTCGCACTTGCTCTTTTCCAGGTGCTGGCCGGTGCACTCGCAGATATACTCGGCGCCGACGCTGGCCCAGGGAATGTCGCTGACTTCCTTGGCGGTGAAGACCTTGAACTCCCTGCCGTCCACCACCAGGGCGTCGGCGGTGTAGGAGACCTCGCCGGGGAAGCGGCCGTGCACGCTGTCATACTTCAGCATGTAGGCCATATACTCAGGGTTCATGAAGGGGTCGTTCAGGCCCACGACCTCGACGTCGTCGCGCTTCAGGGCGGCGCGGAACACGATGCGGCCGATGCGGCCAAAACCATTGATGCCGATTTTCGCTTTCATAATACAGGAACTCCTTTCGAAATTTGGGTACAAATTATGCCGGAATGCCATATAAACGATTGCGTAAACGATTTGTTTGGGTCTTTTCCAGAAGTAATAGTATCACAGCGTGAAGTTTTTGGCAATCATCATTTCAAACAACAATTTGAAAGGGCCATTGTGAATTTTTGATAATAAAGCAATGTTTTTCAAACCGCCTGAAAGGGCTGGCGGCGCTTCCCCGGAAAAGGATTCCCAAACGACGGGAGATTATGCGCCGCAGAGGGAAACAAAGGAGCGGCCATGGGAGGTTTAGCCAGAAAAAGACGGCGGGTTTTGTTGGAAACGTAAAAAAGCAAAAAGAGATCAACCTTTTTCGGAAGAGGCACTTGCCTCCGGAGGAAAAACATGTTATTCTCACAAAAGAATAACGGAAAGGAGGGCCTGCCATGCGACAGCGGGTCCCGCGCTGCGTGGTGTCCTTCCACACCACCGCCGGAGCCATGGCGGCGGAGCGCCTGTGCCGCCGGGAAGGGCTGGAGGGGAAGCTGATTTCCGTGCCCCGGAGCGTCACCTCCGACTGCGGGCTGGCCTGGTCCGCCCCCCCGGAGCTGCGGGAGGTGCTGGAGCGCCGCTTCCGGGAGGCGGGCGTTGAGGCCGCGGGCTTTCATGCGCTGGTCATTTAGACCTTGTTTCCGCAAGGCGTTATTCTAAAGAGAGAACAACAAAGCAGAGGAGGAACCGTATGAAAGAAAATACCTTTGCCCGCCGCTGCGGACGGATCATTCTGGCCGGCGTTGTGGTGGGCGTGGCGGCGCTGATTCTGACCGCCGCCGGGAATCCGAAGAACATGGGCTTCTGCATCGCCTGCTTCGAGCGGGACATCGCCGGGGCCCTGGGCCTCCACGGCGCGGGGAAGGTCCAGTATCTCCGCCCGGAGATTCCCGGCATCGTCCTGGGGGCCATGCTCTCGTCCTTCGCCTTCCGGGAGTTCAAGGCCCGGGCGGGCTCCTGCCCGGCCAGCCGTTTCGTCCTGGGGCTGTTTGTCATGATCGGCGCGCTGGTCTTCCTGGGCTGTCCCCTGCGGATGGTCATCCGCCTGGGCGGCGGGGACCTCACCGCCGTGGCGGGCCTGCTGGGCTTCCTGGCGGGCATTCTGGTGGGCGTTGTATTTTTGAAGAAGGGCTTTTCCCTGGGCCGGGCCTATCCTGTGAAAATGGGGGAGGGCCTTGCCCTGCCCGCCATGATGGCGGGGCTGCTGGTCCTGCTTTTGCTGGCTCCGGGCCTTTTGAAATTTTCTGAGGAAGGGCCGGGCTCCATGCGGGCCTTCTGGCTGATTTCCCTGGCCGCCGGTCTGGTAGTGGGCTTCCTGGCCCAGAGGAGCCGCCTGTGCATGGCGGGGGGCCTCCGGGACGCGTTTTTAATCCGGGACTTCACCCTGCTGGCGGGCTTCCTGGCCATCTGGGCGGCCGTCACCGTGGGAAACCTTCTGATTGGAAATTATAACCTCTCCATGGCCTCCCAGCCCGTGGCCCACAGCCAGCACCTCTGGTCCTTCCTGGGCATGGCCCTGGCGGGCTGGGGCTCCATCCTCCTGGGCGGCTGCCCCCTGCGGCAGCTGGTTCTGGCGGGAGAGGGCAACGGCGACGCCGCCGTGACGGTGCTGGGCATGGTCACGGGAGCGGCCATTGCCCATAACTTCGGCCTGGCGGGGAATCCCGACAGCGTCGTGGATGGCGTATACAAGGTGGGCGGCATCGGAACGGCGGGCATGATCGCCGTGGCGGCCGGCTTCGCCGTGCTGCTGGCGGTGAGCCTGCTGCATCTCCCCGGAAAGGAGGAAGCGTGATGATCGACGCGAGAGGACTGTCCTGCCCCATGCCCGTGGTGATGACCCAGAAGGCCGTCCAAAAGGGTGCGCCCAGCCTGCTGGAGGTCCTGGTGGATGCCCAGGTGGCGGTGGAGAACGTCACCCGCTACGCCCAGTCCCAGGGCTATCAGGTGAAGGCGGAGCCCCAGGGAACGGACTTCAAGCTGGTTTTGAGTAAATAAGGCCGTTTGGAAAAGAGCCAGCGCCCGGAACCGGGCGCTGGCTCAGAGTGTTGAAAAAACCGTAAAGCGTTCTTCGGCGGGAAGGAAGAGCGCTGCGAGAGGAACCCGGGAAGGGTTCCTTTCTCTTTTTTCATTCGAGTTGATGAATGTCTGCAAACCTTTTCAATCAGCGAAATGACGAAACAGGCAGCCGTCCATCATGGACAGCTGCCCGATAAACTGGAAGTTATCAGTCTGTCCGCAACCAAAATGCCGGACGGATACAACAATTTGTTTCTTCCACGCCCTGCGCCGCCCATTCAATATATCCATCAAAATTAACACAGCTTATATAATCGTATTTTCCTTCCACTCTTTCCAGAAAGTCTCCATAGTAGCGTAGCCACCAAGTGCCTTTATTCCTATCTTCGCCGTCCTCATCAAGAAACCATGCTCCCTGTACTCGTGCATAGTCAGTTGTCACTGCCCCGCGTTCTTCATAATCAACATAGTCTTCCACTTCGTCATCAAATAATTCTTCTACTTCATCAGTACTTAACAAAAAAATATAATCCTGCGTATTTCCTGCGGGATTTTTCACAGTGGAAAGAAGAATTTTTTCTCGTTCTTCTGCTGAAAAGGCTGACATTAAAAATTCGTGATTTAGCCAATTTCTCAGAGTGCAGTCTTGCCATGTTACATTTTTAGAAAAATCGTGATAAGGTTTACAATCCAACAAATACTTGCTGATACAGAGACAGCAGTGTTCTTCTTCTTTCAGGACAATCCATTCAATCGGCTCTTTTTTCAGCCCGCAATTTTGCGGATATTCCCCCATTATGATAGTAATTTTATTCATAGTTTCTTTTTCTCCAAAACTGGATTTGGCGAATTAATAATATCACAGCCAATACTCAGCTTCAAGCTGGTATTAGCAAAATTGCCGACGGGCAAGCCTATTCATAATAGGTCCGGTCGAGAAAATCCTTTACCACCCGCTCCATCGATTTTTGCAGCAATTCCCCCAATAGGCGGCGGGATGCCTCCTGCTCTGTGAGCAGCGCGGTTTTGCAGGAACAGGCGCGGCTTGCCCAGGCGCTGCCGAAGCGCATGGTGGAGGTCACCTTGGTCAGGGTTTTCGCGCGGTGAATAACGGCGTCGTATTTGATGGAAGCCGGCGATTTTGCGTGCTGGAGAGATTCCTCCCAGGTGCCTGTCTGGGGAATCGTCTCCAAACGGGGAAGCAGGCGGGAGAGCGTCTGCTCTGCCTGGGCCTGATATTCACCGGCCTCGTCTATGAAGAACAGGGATATTTTATCAAAGCGCACCCCGGACTGCGGGTCATACAGCGGGCATCCGAATTTGGACATGAGGGACGAGAAGCGCTTCATGTCCTCCTGCTTCATCGAATAGCAGTCAAAGCGGACGGTCTGCGGGGTGGAAGAAATTTGAAAGGAGCCGCACCCGACTTTCTCGTAATCAAACGGGTCCGCCGTTTTCCAGTCGCAAAAAACGGCGGCGGTTTCGCTTAAAATTTCATCCAGCGGCAGGACCTCCAACCCCTTGGTTTCCATTCCGTCACAGCATGAGGCTTGATATACGGCCGCGGGGTCCAGGTATGTACCGTTTTGGTATTTCCAAAAAGTTAAGTCGATGCTCATGTTTGCTGTAGGCTCCTTTCCTCGTATGTTCTTCAAATTATAGCACAAAGCGTATGGCAGTCAACTTGATTTCAATAGGGAATTGCCGCCGCCTTTCCCGCTTGACGGGGGTGCGGGAAAAGCGATATAATAAAGAAGAATATCCACGAGAAAATCATACCGGAGGCGGGCAGAATGGACTATAAAAAGAGCTATGCCCTGATGTGGGTCCTGTATCTTGCGGGCGCGGTCCTTCTGGCCCCGCCCCTGCTGATGGGAGCGGGAAAGGGCTGGATGGCGGCGGCGTTTCTGGTGATGGCGGCTGGATATTTCCAGACGGTTTTCTTTTTGAACTGCCCCCGCTGCGGATGCAATTGGGTGCGGCACCGTGACATTCCGAGAATCCCCCGCCGCTGTCCGAACTGCGGCGAGTTCATCTGGTGACGGAAAATACGCAAGGAGGTCTCCTCATGCCCCATACGAAAGAGCGAAAGCGCGTGCTCCTCATCGGCACCGGCGGCACCATCGCCTCGGAGGTGACGGAGGGGGGCCTGGCTCCGGAGCTGACCACGGAGCAGCTTCTGCGCCACGTCCCCGGCATCTCGGCGTTCTGCGCCGCGGACTGCGTCCAGCTTCTGAACCTGGACAGCACCAACATCGGCCCCGGCCACTGGCTGCAAATGGCCCGGTGCCTCCGGGAGAACTACGGCCGCTATGACGGCTTCGTCCTCACCCATGGCACGGACACCATGGCCTACACGGCGGCGGCCCTGAGCTATCTCGTCCAGGGGAGCCCCAAGCCCATCGTCCTCACCGGGGCACAGAAGCCCATCGGCTTTGACTCCACGGACTCCAAGACGAACCTCAGCGACGCCTTCCGCTGCGCGGCGGAGGATCTGCCGGGGGTCTCCATCGTCTTCGACGGCAAGGTCATCCCCGGCACCCGGGCGAAGAAGACCCGTTCCAAGAGCTTTCAGGCGTTTTCCAGCATCAACTACCCCTATCTGGGCATCCTCCGGGACGGGGTGCTCCTGCGCTATATCCGCCAGGACTGTTATGAAGCGCCGGTGTTTTACGATGCGCTGAACCCAAGGGTTGCCCTCTTAAAGCTCCTCCCCGGCATGGACCGGGGGGCGGCGGACTTCCTTCTGGAGAGGAACGACGGGCTGATTATCGAGAGCTTCGGCGTAGGGGGCCTGCCCGAGTCGGGGGGCTTTTACCACTGCGTGGACGAGGCCCTGGCGGCGGGGAAAACCGTGGTTATCACCACCCAGGTGGAGAACGAGGGCAGCGACGTGGGAGTCTACCATGTGGGACACGCCCTGAAGAACAAGCTGGGAGTGCTGGAAGCCTACGACATGACCACCGAGGCCGTGGCGGCGAAGCTGATGTGGATTCTGGGCCGGACCCGGGAGCGGAAAGAGGTGGAGCGCCTCTTTTATACGCCGGTGGCCAGGGACATCCTCTGGCCGGCGGAGTGAGGGCGGTTTCCTGAAAGCGCAGAAATCCCCGCTTTCCTTTTCCCGCGTTCTGTGGTACAATCTCCTCATAGAATGCGCAAAATCCAGCCCCGCCGGAAGAGAAAGGAGCCCCGCCATGGTCCCAGCCGCCTCCAGGGAGGACCCCGTCCTCTCCCGCCTCCGCGCCGCCGCGGCCCGGGGGGCCCTGTCCCACGCGCTGCTGTTCACCGGGCCGGGGGACCGGACTGCCGCCGCCCGCTTCGCCGCCGCCGCCCTCCAGTGTACGGGGCCGGAGCGGAGCCGCCCCTGCGGCGCGTGCCCCGCCTGCCGGAAGGTCCGGGAGGATATCCACCCCGATGTGACGACCGTCCGGGACGAGGCCCATAAATTCCTCTCCGTGGAGACCATCCGGGAGCTCCGGCGGGACGCCTATATCCGCCCCAACGAGGGGGCCCGGAAGGTCTATATCTTCCCCGACTGCGCCCTTTTGACGGAGCAGGACCAGAACGTCCTTTTGAAGCTGGTGGAGGAGGGGCCGCCCTACGCCGCGTTTTTGTTCTGCGCGGAGAACCCGGCGGCGGTGCTCCTGACCCTGCGCTCCCGGTGCGTGGAGCTGAAGCTCCCCCCCGCCGCCCCGCCGGGACGGGAGGAGGCCGGGGACGGCGGGGCCCTGTGCCGCTGCCTTGTAAAGGGAAAGCGGGGAAGCGCCGCGGAGCTTGCGGTCCGGCTGGAGAAAAAGAAGCTGAGCCGGGAGGAGCTGAGCGCCCTGCTGGAGCGGAGCGAGGCCCTGCTTTCCCAGGCGCTGATTCTGCTTTACGGCGGGGAGGCGGAGGCCGGGGATCGCGGCCTGGCGGAGGAAATCGGGAAACGCTTGACAAAAACGCAGATTATGCGCACAATAGAGCTTGTGAAAAAGTACCGGCGAGAGTGCGGCTTCAACGTGGGCCCCGGCCATGTGCTGGGGGCCCTGGCCGCTGAATTGGAGGAGATATTTTGACAGAAGTCATCAGCGTCCGCTTTCGGGGCGGCAGCAAAACCTATTTCTTCGACCCCAGGGGCGTCCAGGTCCGCATGGGGGAGAACGTCATCGTCCAGACCGCCCAGGGCCTGGAGTTTGCCACGTGCACCCAGGGCAACCACGAGGTGGCGGAGGAGGCCATCGTCAAGCCTCTGAGCGCCATCGTCCGCCGGGCCACGGAGAACGATTTCCGGGTGGTGGAGTACAACCGCAGGCGGGAGCGGGAGGCCTTTGACATCTGCGAGGGGAAAATCGCGGACCACGGCTTGGTGATGAAGCTGGTCAGCGTTTCCGTGGGCTTTGACAGCAACAAGATTGTGTTCTACTTCACCGCCGACGGGCGGGTGGACTTCCGGGAGCTGGTCCGGGACCTGGCCTCCGTCTTCCGGGCGAGGATTGAGCTCCGCCAGATCGGCGTGCGGGACGAGGCGAAGATGATCGGGGGACTGGGCATCTGCGGGAGGCCCTTCTGCTGCTCCCAGTTTTTGGACGGATTCATGCCCGTGTCCATCAAGATGGCGAAGACCCAGAACCTGAGCCTGAACCCCACCAAGATTTCCGGCACCTGCGGGCGGCTGATGTGCTGCCTCAAGTACGAGCAGAACGCCTATGAGGACGCCGCCAGGCGGATGCCCAAGCTGGAGTCCTTCGTCCAGACCCCCGACGGGCCCGGCAACGTGAAGGGCGTGGAGCTGCTGCGGGAGCGGGTGAAGGTCAGCCTGGACAGCGCCCCGGAGGCTTTGAAGACCTACCGGGCGTGCGAGATTAAGGTTCTGCGCAACGGCAAGGGCAGCCGGGAGGGCATTGAAATTCCCGAGCGCACCGCCCGCTTTGTGGAGGAGCGGGAGGAGGAGGAGCTGATTCAGCCCGTGTTCTCCACCTCCTATTACACCGACGACCACCTGGCGGAGGCTCCCCGCCGGGAGAAGATGGGCGCGGAGGGGGACGGCAGGCCCCGCCACCGCCACCGGGGCGGACGCCGCCGGGGAGCCCCCCGTCCGGAGGGGCAGGCCCCCCAGCAGCCCAGGAAGCAGGGGGGCTGAGGACAGAGCTCCCGTCTGCCCAGGCAGCAGAGCCGCCCGGAGGGCCCGAGGGAGCAGCGGGAGGATCGGCCCGGTGGGGAAAACAAGCGCCGCCGTCCTCCCCACCGGGGCGGCCGCCGGTGGAACAAGGGCGGGGACGCGCCCAAGACCTGAGAAAAGAAGCGCTCAGCGGTCAAACCGCTGAGCGCTTTCCGGTTTTTCAGACGGAGAACAGCAGATCGGAATACACCGGCATGGGCCAGTATTCAGAGGCGGTGAGGACCTCCAGCGCGTCCACGGAGGAGCGGGCGGCCTCCATATCGGGAATCAGAACGCCGTGGCAGTAGCGCATGGCCTCCTCCGCCCCGGCGGGCATGTCCTCCAGATTCGAGGTCAGGACGCGGCATTCCTCCATGAGGCGGTCGGTAATCTCGGATACGCCGAAGGCCGTGTTGACCTCATAGGCGCAGGGAAGGCCCAGGGCCTTCTTGCGCTCCGCCCGGGCGCAGAGGTCGGCGGCGTACCTGGAGACGGCGGGGAGAATCTCGTGGCGTATCATGTCGGTCATGGTGCTGGCCTCGATGGAGAGGACCGTCCGGTAGTTCTCCACGTGAATCTCATACCGGGCCCGGACCTCCGCCTCGGTGTAGATGCCGTGCCGGACAAAGAGGCCGATGTTTTTCGGGTCGATATAGGCGGGCAGGGCATCGGCGGTGGACTTGAGGTTGCTGAGCCCGCGGCGCTCCGCCTCGGCAATCCACTGGCCGTCGTAGCCGTTTCCGTTGAAGATGATGCGCTGGTGCTCTGTGAAGACCCGGCGTATCAGCTTCTGGAGGTCCCCCTGGAAGTCGGCGGAGGGCTCCAGCTCGTCGGCGAACTGCTTGAGCTCCTCGGCCATGATGGTGTTCAGGGCGATGTTGGGCCCGGAGATGGACTGGGAGGAGCCCAGCATCCGGAACTCAAACTTGTTGCCGGTGAAGGCCATGGGGGAGGTGCGGTTGCGGTCCGTGGTGTCCTGGCGGATGGCGGGCAGCACGTCCACGCCGATTTTCAGGGTCTTCTTGCTGGTATCGGTGTAGGCGGTGCCCTGGATGATGGACTCCACCACGGCGTTGAGCTCGTCGCCCAGGAAGATGG
>CATLJA010000028.1 GCA_949959305.1 uncultured Oscillibacter sp. | reverse complement strand
CCCAATGGGATGCGCTTCACCGACTGGCTGCTTTTGGGAACGGCGGCGGTTTGGGTTATGGGAATCCTGGCGGTCCGCTGGGGAAGGCGCTCCCGGGCCGGGAGAGTCTGCCGGAGGCTCTTTTTCGCGGGCCTGGCCCTGGGCCTCGCGGCGCTGGCGGGCATTGAGGCCGCCGTCGTCTTCCGGGGGGAGGCGGACAATTCCGCCGTTCCCGTGGACGCGGTCATCGTCCTGGGGGCCGGGGTCAACGGCGAGGAGCCGTCGGCGGCCCTGTGGAGCCGCATCCGGGCGGCGGCGGATTATCTGGCGGACCACCCCGATGTGCCGGTGGTGCTCTCCGGCGGGCAGGGTCCCGGGGAGAATATCTCCGAGGCAGAGGCCATGCGCCGGGCGCTGTGGACCAACAGCGAAGCGTGGAACGCCCGGTATCTCTTAGAGGAGCGGTCCACCAGCACGGCGGAGAACTTCCGGTACTCCAAGGCCCTGCTGGAGGAGCGGGGCCTGGACACGGAGACGGCGGTGATCGCCGTCGTAACCAACGACTTCCACTGCTTCCGGGCCGGCATGATTGCCCGGAGGCAGGGTCTGCACACCATCGACATTCCGGCGGAGCTGCCCTGGTGGTGGCTCACCGCCAACTACTATTTGAGAGAAGCCTTTGCCGTGGTGAAGACGGCATTGTTCGACAGATAAAAGGAGATGAACGCCAAGTGGCATGGAACAACGTGCTGTGCGTGTACTATTCCCGGACGGGCAACACCCGGGCGGCCATGGAGGAAATCGCCAAGGCCCTGGGGGCGGAGCTTGCGGAGCTGGAGGACAGCGTGGACCGCAGCGGCTGGGGCGGCTGGCTCCGGTGCGGCGTGGACGCCATGCGCCGGACGCTGCCGCCGGTGAAGTGCGCCTCCCGCTTCCCCCTGACGGACTACCGGCTGGTCATCATAGGCTCCCCGGTGTGGGCGGGGCGGTGCAGCTCCGTGGTGCGGAGCTTTTTAAAGGAGAACGGAAATCAGATTCGCAGCGCCTCCTACGTGCTGACCCGGGGCTGTGAGGACAAGAACGAGGAGATATTCGAGCAGATGGACCGTTACGTCCCCTGCGGCCACCGGACGGCGGTATCCCTGCGGAGCGGCTCCGTGGGCTACGCCTTCTGGCAGGAGGAGTTCCTCCGCCAGACCCAGGAATTCCTGCAGACTACCGGGCGGTAGTTTTTCCGGTCCCGACGACTATATTTTTTCCTGGGAGAAATGCTATGCTGGAGAAACTGAAAGAGCTGGCGGTCCGGCGGGAGGAGCTGGAGGCCCGGCTGGCGGACCCCGCCGTCTACGGCGGAGGAGGAGAGCTGGCGGCCATTCAGCGGGAGCTGAAGGAGCTTAACCCGGTGGTGGAGGCCGCCGGGGCCCTGGAGGCGGCGGAGCACCGCCGGGAGGAGGCGGAGGCCCTGCTCCGCGACCCGGAGCTGAAGGCCCTGGCCCAGGAGGAGCTGGCCGCCGCCAAGGCGGAGGCGGAGCGCCTCCGGGAGGAGCTGAAACGCCTCCTTCTGCCCCGGGACCCCAACGACGGGCGGAACGTCATCCTGGAAATCCGGGCCGGCGTGGGCGGCGAGGAAGCGGCCCTGTTCGCCGGGGAGCTGCTGCGGATGTACGCCATGTACGCCCAGCGCCGGGGCTGGCGGACGGAGATCCTCAGCGCCAGCGGGACGGAGCTGGGGGGCGTAAAGGAGTGCGGCGTGCTGATTGAGGGGGAGGACGTGTTCTCCCGCCTGAAATTCGAGAGCGGCGTGCACCAGGTAAAGCGGGTCCCCGAAACCGAGTCCAGCGGCCGCATCCAGACCAGCACGGCCACCGTGGCGGTGCTGCCGGAGGTGGAGGAGGTGGACGTGGCCGTCGACCCCAGGGATCTCCAAATCGACACCTACCGCTCCTCCGGCGCGGGGGGGCAGCATATCAACAAGACGGAGTCCGCCATCCGCATCACCCACCTGCCCACGGGAACGGTGGTGACCTGCCAGGACGAGCGGAGCCAGTACAAGAACCGTGACAAGGCCATGCGGGTCCTCCGCTCCCGGCTCTATCAGCGGGAACGGGAAAAGCAGGACGCCGCCGCCGCGTCGGAGCGGAAAAGCCAGGTGGGCGGCGGCTGGCGCAGCGAGAAAATCCGGACCTACCGCTTCCTCCAGAGCCAGGTGGTGGAGCACCGGATCGGACTGACGGTGCACCGGCTGGACGCGGTGCTCAACGGCGATTTGGATGAAATCATCGACGCTCTGGTTACGGCGGACACGGCGGAGCGGCTGAAAGGCGGCGGAACGTGAAGCGGGCGGCGCGGCGGCTGGCCCGGGCGGCGGGCGCGGTGCTGACGGCGGCCCTGGCGGGCCTGGAGGCTCTTCTGGCCTGGACCTGGCTGCGGGGAACGCTGTACGTAGCGCGCTTCGGAAGGATGGAAAATCCCTATGCCGCCGAGGACGCGGACATTGCGGGAATTTGCGCCCTGCTGCTTTTGCCGCTGTGCCTGGGGGCTCTGGCGTGGGCGGCGCATGAGACGGTTTTGTGGTGGAAAACGCGGGCAGACGCCCGGACGGAGAGATAGAGGCGAAGAATATGCAGACGATATATTATGACTTGCGGGACACCAAGGGACAGCAGAAGGAAATCGAGGACAAGATCTCCGCCGCCGCCAAGATTCTCCGGGAGGGGGGCCTGGTGGGCATCCCCACGGAGACGGTATACGGCCTGGGAGCCGACGGGACCAACCCCGCCGCCGTCCGGCGCATCTTCGCGGTGAAGGGGCGGCCCCAGGACAACCCCCTGATCCTCCACGTCACCGGGGCCCAGTGGCTGCCCCGGTACTGCGCGGACATTCCCCCGGTGGCCTACACCCTGGCAAGGAAGTTCTGGCCGGGACCCCTGACCTTGATTTTAAAGCGCCAGCCCTCCGTCCCCAACGAGACCACGGCGGGGCTGAACACCGTGGGCGTCCGCTGTCCCAACCATCCCGTCACCCTGGCCATCATCCGGGAGGCGGGAATGGCCATCGCCGCCCCCAGCGCCAACACCTCCGGCCGGCCCAGCTGCACCACGGCCCAGGACGTGCTGGAGGACGTGGGAGGGCGGATTGATATGGTGATTGACGGCGGAGCCTGCGCCGTGGGCGTGGAGTCCACGGTGCTGGACCTGACCCGGGAGCCCCCCCGTCTCCTGCGCCCCGGCGGGCTTCCGGTGGAGGACATCGAGCGGCTGATCGGTCACGTGGACGTGGACCGGGCGGTGGTTTCCTCCCTGAAGGAGGATGAGCGCCCCGGCGCGCCGGGGATGAAGTACCGCCATTACGCGCCCAAGGCCCCGGTGATGGTGGTCACCGGCTCTCCCATGGCCTCCGCCAGGAAAATCGCGGAGCGGGCGGGCCCCGCCTCCGGCGTCATCTGCTTTGACGAATACGCCCACCTCTTTCCTCAGCAGGTGGTCCGCACCCTGGGCCCCAGCAGCGACAAGCAGCTTCAGGCCCAGCGGGTCTTCGAGGCCCTGCGGAGCTTTGACAGCAGCCCCGTGGAGGAGATTTTCGCCCAGTGCCCGGACAACCGCGGCCTCGGGCTTGCCGTGGGCAACCGGCTGAAAAAGGCCGCGGGCTTTCACATTATCAACGCGGACCGGCAGAGGATCATCCTCGGCGTCACCGGGGGCACCGGCGCGGGCAAGAGCAGCGCCCTCCAGGCCATCCGGGATTTGGGGGGAACCGTCATTGACTGCGACGAGGTTTACCACCAGGTGCTGGACGGGAGCGAGGATTTCAAAAACGCCATCAACGTGCGCTTTCCCGGAGTCTTCACCGCCGAGGGCCGGCTGAACCGGAAAAAGCTGGGGCAGGAGGTCTTCGCCAAGCGGGACCGGCTGGACCAGCTCAACGCCATTGTCAACCGCTTCCTCCTGCCGGAGCTGGAGGCGCTGGTGGAGTCCTCCGAGGGCCTCTGCGCCCTGGATGCCATCAACCTGTTTGAAAGCGGCCTGGACCGCCTCTGCGACCGCACGGTGGCCGTGACGGCTCCCACGGAGCTGCGGGTAAAGCGCATCATGGCCCGGGACCGCATTACGGAGCAGTACGCCCGCCTTCGCATCGGCGCACAGAAGCAGGACGAATACTACCGGGGCAAATGCGACTGCGAGCTGAACAACGCCACGGACTCCCCGGAGGAGTTCCGCCGGGACGCGTATTTGTTTTTTGAGCGCCTGGTGGAAACAATCCAGGAGGAAAAGCGGCACGGATAACATCAGGAGGTAACGTTTTATGGAAAAATCTGAATTGAAGGAGCTGAAGGAGCGGCTTCTCTCCGCCAAAAAGAACGGCTACGACGTTCTTGGCGGCGCGGACCAGGCGGCCATGGAGGAGTACTGCGCCGGCTATAAGCGCTTTTTGGACGTGAGCAAGACGGAGCGGCTCTGCGCCGCGGAGGTCCTCCGCCTGGCGGAGGCCGCGGGCTACCGGGCCTTTGCGCCGGGCATGGCCGTAAACCCCGGGGATAAGCTCTATGCCTGCAACCGGGGCAAGGCCGTCATGCTGGCCCATATCGGGCGGGCGCCCCTCTCCCAGGGCGTTCAGCTGGCGGCGGCCCATATCGACTCCCCCCGGCTGGACCTGAAGCCCAATCCCCTCTATGAGGACAGCGAGCTGGCCTATTTCAAAACCCACTACTACGGCGGCATCCGGAAGTACCAGTGGCTCACCATTCCCCTGGCCCTTCACGGCGTGGCAATCCGCGGGGACGGGACGAAGGTGACCGTCCGCATCGGCGAGGAGGAAGGCGAGCCCCGGCTGGTCATCACGGACCTGCTGCCCCACCTGGGAGCGGCGCAGAACAAGAAGCCCCTGGCGGAGGCGGTCCCGGGCGAGACGCTGAACCTGCTGCTGGGCAGCCGCCCCATCGGCGCCGGGGAGGAGTCCGGCCGGGTGAAGCTGGCGGTGATGAAGCTGCTGCACGAGAAATACGGAATTGTGGAGGACGATCTCAACTCCGCGGAGCTGGAGGCCGTCCCGGCGGTGAAAGCCTGTGACGTCGGCCTGGACCGCTCTTTGATCGGGGCCTACGGCCACGACGACCGGGTCTGCGCCTACGCCGCCCTCAAGGCCCTCCTGGACCTGGAGGAGACCCCGGCCAGGACCGCCGTGTGCATCCTGGCGGACAAGGAGGAAATCGGCTCCGACGGCGTGACGGGCATGCAATCCGCCGCCTTCGACACGTTTATGGAGGACCTGTGCGCCGCCCAGGGCGCGGCTCTCCGGGCCTGCTTCGCCAAATCCTTCTGCCTCAGCGCCGACGTGACGGCGGCTTACGACCCCAACTACCCGGACGTGTTCGAGAAGCGGAACGAGTCCCAGCTGAACTACGGCGTGGGCCTTTGCAAGTACACCGGGGCCCGGGGCAAGTCCGGAGCCTCCGACGCGGACGCGGAGACGGTGGCCTACGTCCGGCGGCTCTTTGACGGGGCCGGGGTTGTCTGGCAGATTTCGGAGCTGGGCAAGGTGGACGCCGGAGGAGGCGGCACCGTGGCCATGTATATGGCCAACCGGAACATCAGCACCCTGGACGCGGGTGTCCCGGTGCTGAGCATGCACGCCCCATTCGAGACGGTGTCCAAGCTGGACTGCTACGAGACCTACAAGGGCATGAAGGCGGTTTTCCAGGCAAGCGAAGGCGTGTCCGGCCGGAACGGCTGAGAAAAAGCGTATGCGGGCTGCGCCGGGAAGCGGCGCAGCCCGCGTTTTGTCCCGGGGGCGCTCCTTTTCAAACCGTTTGGGGAGGATTTGGGATTGACAGGCCGGGAAAAAACGGGTAAAATAAGAAAGCTGTCTCCCTTCATACGCCCTGGTAGCTCAGTAGGATAGAGCGAACGCCTCCTAAGCGTTAGGCCGCTGGTTCGACTCCAGTCCAGGGTGCCAGCTCAGAAATTCCCCTTACCGCTCCGTTTTCCGCCCCCAGGGGCGGACCGGACAGCCGTTGGCGGCCCGCCGCCTTGCGTGCGTCCTGCGCCCCTTGCGGGTGAAACTGCGCCGGACGGGGAATTTCTTCGCTTTCGGCCGGAATCCGCCGGGTTCCCGGCCGGAGGTGGAATTCGCGGCGGAGGTGCTGTTGTGAAATACGCGTTTCAATTCTCGCGCATTCTGGCGTTTTGCTTTTTGGGAGAGCTGCTTTACAGCGTCCTCCCCCTTCCCATCCCGGCCAGCATTTACGGGCTGGCGTTGCTGCTGGCGGCGCTGAGGTGCGGACTGGTGAAGCTGGAGCAGGTGAGGGAGGCCGCCGGGTTTCTTACTGCGGTGTTTCCCCTGCTCTTTCTCCCCGGGGCCGTGGGGATTATGGAGCTTGGGCCCCTGCTGGCGGAGATTTGGCTGCCCGCCGCGCTGGCGGTCTTTCTGGTGACGGCGCTGGTCATGGCCGCCGCCGGAAGGACGGCCCAGGCGGTAATCCGCCGGAAGGAGGCGCGCCGTGGCTGAGCTTTTGACCCGGGGGGCCGCATGGGGCGTGCTGCTGACGCTGGGAGCCTTCGCCCTGGGGAGCTTTGTGCAGAAGAGGACCGGACGGGCCTGGTGCAACCCCCTTTTGCTGGGAAGCATGTTCGTCATTCTCTTTCTCCGCCTCTGCGGGATATCCTGCCCGGAGTATCAGGCCAGCGCCGGTCCGGTGAGCTGGCTGCTCTTTCCCGCCACCGTCAGCCTGGCCGTGCCGCTTTATGAGCAGTGGGAGGCTCTGCGGAAGAACGCCGCCGCCATCCTCTCCGGCATCGCCGCCGGGGCGGCGGCCAGCCTGGGGGCCATCCTGCTCCTGGCCTGGGTCTTTCAGATGGACCGGACCGCCGCCGTCAGCCTCCTGCCCAAGTCCGTCACCACCGCAATCGGGATTGACGTGTCCGCCGAGCTGGGCGGCGTCCCCGCCCTGACCACCGCCGTCATCATCCTCACCGGCATCTTTGGAAACCTCTCCGCCCAGGCCGTCTGCCGGTTTTTCCGCATCTCGGACCCCGTGGCCAAGGGCGTTGGCATCGGCTCCGCCGCCCATGCCATCGGCACCGCCAGGGCCTTGGAGCTGGGGCCGGTGGAGGGGGCCATGAGCAGCCTCTCCATCGCCGTGGCGGGCGTGCTGACGGCCCTGCTGTGCCCCCTGGCGGTGAACCTTCTGCCGTAAATCCGGGAGCGCCTCCCGGGCGCTCCCCTCTCCCGGCGGAAAATTTTTGCGGCCTTCCGGAATTCCCGGCAAAAAAGGCTTGATTTTTCCATCGGGTTCGTTTATAATAACACCGTTGTGACAATTCCATAAGCAGGGTTAGTACATCGGTAGTACAACGGCTTCCCAAGCCGTGGAGGCGGGTTCGATTCCCGTACCCTGCTCCAGCTCAGCCGCGAACCCCTTTACCGGGTTCCCGGCTGATTTTTTATGCGGCCCCTCGCGCCCGCCCCCTCCTACGACGGGAGGGCGGCGGACAGCAGGAACAGCAGGCAGGTGTGGGCGGGATAGTAGACGTAGAAAAACCACTTCCAGCCCCGGCCCTTCCCTCCGTCGTACCGGAGCATCAGCGGCAGGGCGAGAACCATCATCCACTGAACGGGGAAGCAGCCGTACAGCGCCTCGGCGCTGAATTGGTATATGCAGAATATCAAATAAACGGCGGACAGGTCCTCCCGGCGCTCCCGGAGGAAATACATGGCCATGCCCAGGGCGATAAACTCAAACCCATACTCGTTCACCGCCAGATTGGGCGCCACGCCGGTGAGAACGTCTCCGCTGAGGCCCCGGGTGAAGGGCAGCAGCCATGGAAGAAGGCCGTAAAAAACCTGAACCAGGGCGGCGGCTCCCAGCAGCAGCCCGCCCCTTTTCCGGTCCCGCCGGTACAGCTCCACCGCGCTGATAAGGAAGCCCGTCAGAAACAGGGGCAGGAAAATATTGTGGTTTCCATAGCCGTTCTCCGAGGGGACGCGGGCGTCCAGAACCAGGCCCAGGACCGTCATGAAGACGCTCATCAGATACAGCCGCAGAAGGAAGCGCTTCCGGCTCCGGGTATGGGCATAGCCCTGGACCATGCAGAACAGGAACAGGGGATAGGCCCCCCGGCCCAGCCAGCGGAACCAGACGGGGCCGCCGGGAAGTAAAAGCCGATATGGTCCAGAGTCATGAGGGCCGCCGCCGTCAGCTTCAAGGAAAAGGTCGTCATCGTCTCAGCTCCCTTTGTAATGTAAAGCGGAATATCCCGCTGGATATCATACGAAACGGCGGCGGCCTTTTCTTCAAAGAACCCCGCCGTATTTTCCTGGTTGCTATTTCCATTCCTTCTTGGTATACTGTCCTCGTACAACATCAAACCGGCCCCGGGGCCGGATTACAAGAGAGGAGAACAATTTTATGGATCGCTGTGCCTTAGCGTATCAATACCACAAGGAAGGCTGGAACTGCGCCCAGTCCGTGGCGGGGGCCTGCGCCGATCTGGCGGGCCGGACCCCGGAGGAGGTTCTGCCCCTTATGGGCGGCTTCGGCGGCGGCATAGGCGGCAGCCATGAGGAGGCCTGCGGCGCCGTCAGCGGCGGCGCGCTGATTCTGAGCCTCTGCTTCCCCTTTGATAAGCAGGGGGACCAGGAGGCCAAGCGGAACATCTACCGGATTACCAAGGAGTACCGCCGCCGGTTTTTTGAAATCTTCGGCCACACCCGCTGCGGCGACCTCCTCCGGGCCCGGCCCGGCGTGACCGAGAAAAACCCCTCTTCCCTGCGCCTGGGGGTCACGGCCCACTGCGACAACATGATTGTCACAGCGGTGGAGCTGCTGGAGGCCCTGGTCCAGGAGGAGCGGCAGGGAGGTACGGCATGAGCCACGATCACAAGAAGCGGCAGTTCAGCAGCCGCTGGGGCTTCGTCCTCTCGGCGGTGGGCTCCGCAGTGGGCATGGCCAACGTGTGGGGCTTCCCCGCCAAAATGGGCAGCTGCGGCGGCGGCGCCTTCCTCATCGCCTATCTGGTGTTCATCGCCCTGTTCGGCTCCGTGGGCCTGGCGGCGGAGTACGCCGTGGGCCGCCGGGCCCGGACGGGGACCCTGGGAACCTATGAGATGGCCTGGGGCACCCGGAAGAAGGAGCTGGGCCGGGCCGGGGGCCTTTTGGGCTGGCTCCCCCTGGCGGGCTCCATGTGCATCGCCATCGGCTACGCGGTGATCATCGCCTATGTGCTGAAGGCCTTTGCCAGCTCCCTCACCGGCGAGCTGATGTCGGCGGACACCGCCGCCTGGTTTGAGGGCTTCTCCCTGGCGGACTACTCCGTCGTTCCCTTCCACGCCGTCGTGGTGGTGGGCACCCTGCTGACGCTGCTGCTGGGGGCCAAGAGCATCGAGAAAAGCAACAAGGTCATGATGCCCCTGTTCTTCCTGATTTTCCTCATCCTGGCGGTGCGTGTGGCCTTCCTTCCCGGCGCGGCGGAGGGCTACCGCTATATGTTCTCCCCCCGGTGGGAGGAGCTGCTGGACCCCATGGTGTGGATCTGGGCCATGGGACAGGCCTTCTTCTCCCTGTCCATCACCGGCAGCGGCATGATCGTCTACGGGGCCTATCTGGACACGGCGGAGGACGTGGCGAAGCTGGCCAGGCGGACGGCCCTCTTTGACACCATCGCCGCCCTGGTGGCCGCCCTGGTGATGATTCCCGCCTGCTTTGCCTACGGGCTGGACATCGGGGCGGGCCCCTCCCTGCTGTTCGTCACGCTGCCCCGGATTCTGCAGGACATCCCCCTGGGGCGTCTGTTCGCGGTCATTTTGTATGTGGCCATGATTTTCGCCGGGGTCAGCTCCCTCCAGAACATGTTCGAGGCGGTGGGGGAATCCCTGCTCCACAAGTTCCCCAGGCTGAGCCGGAAGGCGATGCTGGCCCTGCTGTGCGTGGTGTGCCTGGGAACCGGCCTGCACATGGAGCCCATCTTCAAGTGGGGCCCCTGGATGGATATCGTCTCCATCTATATCATCCCCATCGGGGCCACGCTGGGGGCGGTGAGCTGGTTCTGGATTATGCGCCGGGAGGATTTGATGGACGAGGCGGGCAGGGGGGCGGAAAAAGCCCCCGGAGCCTGGTGGTATTACACCGGGCGGTATGTATACGTGCCCTGCGCCGTAATCCTGTGCCTGGTGGCGCTGTGCATGAAGGTGGCGTTTTAAAGAAGCAGCGGCGGCGGGGAAGCCTCCCCGCCGCCGCTTTATCGTTCCGTTTAACTTACACCAGGCCCTGAATCAGGATAATCAGCACCAGCACCGGCAGCACAAACTGGAAATAGGGCCGCAGCCACCGGGGCATCTTGAGTCCCTCTCCGGCGTTGGCCTCCTCCAGATACCGCTCGTAGCCCCAGCCGTTTTTGCTGACGCAGAACAGCAGGTACACCAGGGAGCCCAGGGGCAGCAGCAGGTTTGAGACGATGAAGTCCTCGCTGTCCAGCACGTCCCGCCCGCCGATGAGGCGGAGCCCGCTCCAGAGGTTGTAGCCCAGGACGCAGGGCATGCTGGCAATAAGGACGAAGACGCAGTTCACCAGCGCCGCCTTCTTCCGGCTCCAGCCGAAGTTGTCAATGGCGTTGGCCTGGAGGTTCTCAAAGACGGCGATGACCGTGGAGAAGCTGGCGAAGGTCATGAACAGGAAGAACAGCGCGCCCCACAGGCGGCCGCCGTGCATGTTCATAAACACCTTGGGCAGTATCATGAAAATCAGGGTGGGCCCCTGGTCCGGCTGCACGCCGAAGGCGAAGCAGGCGGGGAAGATGATGAGCCCCGCCATCAGCGCCACGAAGGTGTCCAGCACGCAGATGCGCACCGCCTCGCTGGTAAGGGTGTTGTCCCGGCTCATATAGCTGCCGAAAATCTCCATGGCGGCGATGCCTAAGCTCAGGGTGAAAAACGCCTGGTTCATGGCGGCGGTGAGGACATGCCCCAGGCCCGCCTCCGCCGCCCGCCCGAAGTCGGGCAGGAGGTAGAACTTCACGCCATCCAGCCCTCCAGGGAGGGTCAGGCTGTGGACGGCCAGCACCACGATGAGGCACAAAAGGCCCAGCATCATCCACTTGGTAATCCGCTCCAGGCCCTTTTGCAGGCCGAAGCTCACCACCAGGAAGCCCGCCAGCACCGTCATCACCATCCAGGCGGTCATCTCCAGGGGACTGGCCAGCATGGAGAAGAAAACGTTGTCCACCGCCTCGCCGCCGAGGCCGTCAAAGGCCCCGCCGGCGAACTTGAAGAAGTAGCCCAGCATCCAGCCGGAGACCGTGGTGTAGTACATCATCAAAAGGCAGCAGCCCGCCACGCAGAACCAGCCGTGAAGGTGCCACTTTCCGCCCGGCTTCTGGAGGGCCTGATAGCCCTGGACGGCGCTTTTGCGGCTGGCCCGGCCCACCGCCAGCTCCATGGTCAGCACCGGCACGCCCATGGCGGCCAGGAAAATCAGGTAGAACAGCACGAACACGCCGCCGCCGTTCTCTCCGGTGACATAGGGGAATTTCCACACGTTGCCGATGCCGACGGCGCAGCCCGCGCTTACCAGCAGGAAGCCCAGGCGGGATTGAAAACGCTCCCGTTTCATAAAATTCTCGTTCCTCTCTCGTATGTTTCGTTGCAAAACCCACAGGCGGGGAAGCCGCCCCGGGCAGATTCTCTTATGATAACGGGCATTGGCGGAAATGTCAATGCTTTCATGGACAAAAGCGGCCCCGCCGTGAAAAACCGGGGCTTTTTTCTTTTCTCTCCCCGTGGTATACTGGGCCTGAGTGCAAAAACGAAAGGAGGCCCCCCCTATGACGGACTGCCAAACCCGGTATCCCCTCCTGCTCATCCACGGGCTGAACTGCCGGGACGACTGGATTTTCCCCTACTGGGGCCGGGTGGCGGACATTCTCCGGGCCCGCGGGGCCTCGGTTTACCTCAGCGGCCAGGACGCCTGGGGCAGCGTCCCCGGCAACGCCCGGGCCCTCCTCCGCCGGGCCGGGGATATTCTGGCGGAGACGGGCGGCGAAAAGCTGAACCTCATCGCCCACTCCAAGGGCGGGCTGGAGGCCCGCTGCCTGATTTCCACCCTGGGCTTCGCCCCCAGGGCCGCCTCCCTCACCACCATCTGCACCCCCCACCACGGCTCCCGGGCGGCGGCGGAGTGGCTGGCGCGGAAGAGGGTCTGCGGCCTGGTCGGCCCCAGGCTGGAGGGCTTCTGGCGGGCCCGGGGGGACCGGAACCCGGACTTCCTGGCGGCGGTGGCCACCCTGACTCCGGAGGCCATGGCCCGCTTCAACGCCGAAAACCCGGACAGCCCCCTGGTTTACTGCCAGAGCTGGGGCGCGCGGCTGGACGGCCCCGGCTGGGACCCCATGGACCGCTTCCAGCTCTGGCTGACCAGGGCCGACGGGCCCACCGACGGCCTGGTTTCCCCGGAGTCCGCCGTGTGGGGGCGCTGGCGGGGAACTTTAGAGGGCGTGTCCCACCAGGACAGCGTGGGAGGGCGGAGGCGGAAGCGCCCCGGCTTCGACGTGGGGGAGTTTTACGTCCGCCTGGTCCGGGAGCTGGCGGAGATGGGATTTTAAGGAGGACTTTATGGAACGACTGCGGCAAGCCGCCCCGGCGAAGGTCAACCTGGCCCTGGACGTCCTGGGCCGCCGCCCGGACGGCTATCACGAGATGCGCATGGTGATGCAGGCGGTAAGCCTCTGCGACACGGTGGCGCTGGAGGAGGCCGGGGAGGGCTTCTCCCTCTCCGCCCAGGGAATTGTTCTTCCCCCGGGGAAGACTTTGGAGCAGCGGGCGGCGGAGGCGTTCTTCGCCGCCCTGGGGCGGCCGCAGCCGTCCCTCCGGGTGACGCTGGAAAAGCGGACCCCAGCCTACGCGGGCCTTGGGGGCGGCAGCGCCGACGTGGCGGCCCTGCTGCGGCTGCTGCGGGAGAGGTACGCCCCGGCGATGCCCCCCGTGGAGCTGGAGGCCGTGGCCGGGCAGATTGGCAGCGACATGCCCTTCTGCGTCCGGGGCGGCGCCGCCCTGGCGGAGGGACGGGGAGAGGTTCTGACGGACCTCCCGCCCCTGCCGGACTGCCGCCTTGTCATCTGCAAGCCGGACTTCGATTTGCCCACGGGGCCGATGTTCGCCCGGCTCCGCCCCGGCGGGAAGCGCCCCCGCCCGGACGTGGACGGCGTGGCCTCCGCCCTGAAACGGGGGGACCTGGCGGGCGCGGCAGTCCGGGTGGGCAACGTGTTTGAAAGCGTCCTGGAGCCGCAGGAGCGGCGGGAGGTCGACGGCGTCAAGGACGTTCTTCTCCGCCGGGGAGCCCTGGCCGCCGCCATGTCCGGCTCCGGCCCGGCGGTGTTCGGGATTTTCGCCCCCGGCGCGGAAACCGCCGGGGCGCTGGAGGAACTGAAGCGCCGCTGTTCCCAGGTTTTTGAGGCGCGGCCGGTGGGCCGGCTGCTCTGAGAAGCTGCATTCAACGGTTATGAATGCAGGTTCTAAAGCAGGACCGGAACCTCCTCCCGGATATCCAGGCTCTCCGGCGTGACGGCGCAGTCATAGGCGCATACCCGCACGCCCCTGGCCGCCGCCTCCCGCAGGGCCGCGCCGAAGGCGGGATGGGTCTGGTCGTTGGGGGCCACGCTCTTCATGCCCTCCATCTGCACCACAAAAAACAGCGCCGCCCCCAGCCCGGCCTCCGCCGCCCTCTGGAGCTCCCGGATGTGCCTCACCCCCCGCTCCGTGGGCGCGTCGGGAAAGCGGGCCGCGCCGCCGTCCTCCAGGGTAACGCCTTTGACCTCGATTAAGCAGCGGCCCCGGGGGCTTTCCACGCAGAAGTCCAGCCGGGACTCCCCGTATCCATACTCCCGGCGGAGGACCGCCCCCTCCGGGAGGCGGGGCTCCAGCCACTCGGCGAACACCCGGTTGGGGGCCTGCGCGTCCATGTTCACCAGCAGGCTTCCCTTCCGCACGGCGACGAGGTCGTAGGCCGTTTTCCGGCCGGGCCTCCCGCTTTTTTCAAGATACACGGCCGCTCCGGGGACCAGCAGCTCCCGGCAGCGGCCCGTATTTTTCACGTGGACAGTCTGAACGCCCCCCTCCGCCTCCACCTGGGCGACAAAGCGGTTGGGGCGGGCCAGAAAGCGCCCGGGAACGACGGCCTGATAGCGCATAAGCGGCTCCTTTCCGGCGGGGAGTCAAAATCTTTACCGTTTCTTAGCGGATAAATCCGCCGGCTTCCTCCCCGGATTCGTAAAATTGTACCACGTTTTACTCCTCACGTCCACCCTTCCGCTCCCCCGCGAAAAGGAGCGCAAAAAACCCCTATGAAATTTTCGCAAAGTCATTGTTTTTTTCGGCGGAAGTTGATACAATAGCCCTGCATCTAATTTTTAGGAGGGAGCATATGCCAGAATATGGAAGTTTATTTGTTTGCCTGATGGGCATGGGCACCGTGTTCTTCGGGCTCATCTGCCTCATCGTCCTGACGATGATCATGGGCAAGCTCGTGGGCGGCCGCGCGGCCCCCGCCGTCTCCGCCCCGGTCCCCGCCGCCGCGGCCCCCGCCGCTCCGGAGGCCAGCCGCCAGGAGATTGCCGCCGCCGTCTCCGCCGCCATCGCGGAGGAGCTGGGGACCAGCGTCACGGGCATCCGCATTGTATCCATGAAAAAACTGTAAGGAACAAGAAGGAGAGAACATCATGAAAAAGTACAGAGTTACCGTCAACGGCACCGCCTATGAAATCGAGCTGGAGGAGCTGACCGGGGCCGCTCCCGCCGCCGCTCCCGCCCCTGCGGCCGCTCCCGCTCCCGCCGCCGCCCCCGCCGGCGGCGAGCAGGTCACCAGCCCCATGCCCGGCACCATCCTGGACGTGAAGGTCAGCCAGGGCGCTTCCGTCAAGAAGGGCGACGTGCTGATGATTCTGGAGGCCATGAAGATGGAAAACGAGATCATGTGCCCCTGCGACGGAAAGGTCGCTTCCATCAACACCTCCAAGGGCGCGGCGGTGGAGTCGGGCACTCTGCTGTGCGTCATCCAGTAAGGCGCTGGAGGTCGACACATGGAAGCTATTCTGGATTTTGTAAACAGCTCGGGATTCGCGCTGTTTGCCCAGGGGGACAACTGGAAGTGCCTGGTGATGATTCTCATCGCCTGCGCCCTTTTGTACCTGGGCATTGTGAAGAAATTTGAGCCGCTGCTGCTGGTGCCCATCGCCTTCGGCATGCTCATCACCAACCTCCCCGGCGCGGAGATGTACCACGAGATTTTCTTTGCCGGAGGGCACATCCACTGGGACCTCATCGGCGGCGCGCCCGTCACGGCGGAGTTCCTGGCGGAGCTGAAAGCCGTGGAGGTCTCCGACGCGGTGCTGGCCACGGCAGCAGTGGGCCAGTCCATCTCGCCGGGCCTCATCGACATCCTGTATCTGGGCGTGAAGCTGGGCATTTACCCCTGCCTCATCTTCATGGGCGTGGGCGCCATGACCGACTTCGGGCCCCTGATTGCCAACCCCAAGAGCCTGCTTCTGGGCGCGGCCGCCCAGCTGGGCATCTTCATGACCTTTGTGGGCTGCCGCCTCTCCGGCATCTTCTCCTCCGCCCAGGCCGGCTCCATCGGCATCATCGGCGGCGCGGACGGCCCCACCGCCATCTACGGCGCGACAAAGCTGGCCCCGGAGCTGCTGGGCCCCATCGCCGTGGCGGCGTACAGCTACATGGCCCTGGTCCCCGTCATCCAGCCCCCCATCATGCGCCTTCTGACCACCGAGGCCGAGCGGAAAATCGTCATGAAGCCCCTGCGGCAGGTCTCCAAGACCGAGAAGATCATCTTCCCCATCATGGTGGCTGTGTTCGTGGCCCTGCTGGTGCCCTCCGCCGCCCCCCTCATCGCCTGCCTGATGCTGGGCAACCTGTTTAAGGAGTGCGGCGCGGTGGAGCGCCTGAGCAAGACCGTGCAGAACGAGCTCATCAACATCGTCACCATCTTCCTGGGCGTGTCCGTGGGCGCGACGGCCACGGGCCGGACCTTCCTCAGCCTCCAGACCATCGCCATCATGCTGATGGGCATTGTGGCCTTCGGCTTCGGCACCGCCGGCGGCGTGGTTCTGGCCAAGATCATGAACCTGTTCCTCAAGGAGAAGATCAATCCCCTCATCGGCTCCGCCGGCGTGTCCGCCGTGCCCATGGCCGCCCGGGTTTCCCAGGTGGAGGGCCAGAAGGCCAACCCCAGCAACTTCCTCTTGATGCACGCCATGGGCCCCAACGTGGCCGGCGTCATCGGCTCCGCTATCGCGGCGGGCGTGATGATCTCCCTGTTCGGCTGATAGGAGGTAACGAACATGGCTATGGAATTCTTGTCTAAGAAGCCCCTGTATATCACCGACACCATCCTCCGGGACGCCCACCAGTCCCAGGCGGCCACCCGCATGCGGGTGGAGGACATGCTTCCCGCCTGCGAGGTGCTGGACTCCATCGGCTACTGGTCCCTGGAGTGCTGGGGCGGCGCGACCTTCGACTCCTGCATGCGCTTTTTGAACGAGGACCCCTGGGAGCGCCTGCGCAAGCTCCGCAAGGCCCTGCCCAACACGAAGCTCCAGATGCTGTTCCGGGGCCAGAACATCCTGGGCTACAAGCACTACGCCGACGACGTGGTGGACGCCTTCTGCCGCAAGTCCATTGAAAACGGCATCGACATCATCCGCATCTTCGACGCGCTGAACGACGTGCGGAACCTGGAACAGGCCATCAAATCCACCAAGAAATACGGCGGCATGGTGGAGGCCACCCTCAGCTACACCATTTCCCCCATCCACAACGAGGAGTACTTCGTAAAGCTGGCCCTGGAGCTGGAGCAGATGGGCGCGGACGTAATCTGCGTCAAGGACATGGCGAACCTCCTCCTGCCCATGGACGCTTACTCCCTGGTGAAGAAGCTGAAGGAGACCGTCAAAATCCCCATCCACCTGCACACACACAACACCACCGGCACCGGCGACATGGTTTACCTCATGGCGGCCTACGCGGGCGTGGACATCGTGGACACGGCCCTGAGCCCCCTGGCCAACGGCACGGCCCAGCCCGCCACGGAGTCCCTGGTGGCGACGCTCCAGGGCACCGTCCGGGACACCAAGCTGGACCTGAACAAGATGAGCGAGGCCGCCGCCCACTTCCGTAAAGTCGCCCAGAAGCTCAAGGAGCAGGGCAGCCTGGACCCCAAGGTGCTGAACGTGGACACCAACACCCTCCTCTACCAGGTGCCCGGCGGCATGCTCTCCAACCTGATTTCCCAGCTGAAGCAGGCCAACAAGGAGGAGAAGTACTACGACGTGCTGGCGGAGATTCCCCGGGTCCGCAAGGATTTCGGCTATCCCCCGCTGGTCACGCCCACCAGCCAGATTGTCGGCACCCAGGCCGTCATGAACGTGGTGGTTGGCAAGTACAAGACCTTCCCCAAGGAGTCCAAGGGCCTCCTCCGGGGCGAGTACGGACAGGTTCCCGGCGAGGTCAACGAGGAAGTCCGGGCCCTGGCTGGCATCAAGCCCGAGGACGTGATTACCTGCCGCCCGGCGGACCAGCTCCAGCCGGAGGTGGAGAAGTACCGGGAGGAGTTTAAGGACATCGCCAAGAGCGACGAGGACGTTCTGTCCCTGGCTCTGTTCCCCCAGGTGGCCCCCAAGTTCCTGGCCTGGCGGGACGGCCCGCATGACGAGCCCGCCGCCGCTCCTGCCGCTCCTGCCGCCCCTGCGGCTAAGGCCGCTCCGGCGGACCCCAACGCCGTGCGGGAGCTGTTTGTGGAGTTCAAGGGTTAATCCGATTTGTGAAAAGAGGACGGTATCGAACGATACCGTCCTCTTTTCACCAGTGGTTGGAAAATTCGTAATTGTCAACCGTCAGCTCCAGCGTCTCCAGGACCTCCCCGTCCCCGCCGTACAGCGTCACCCTCACCGGAAGGTCCGCATGGAGGATGCTATAGCTGTCCCGCTCCCCCTTCTGATAGAAGCGGTACCGCTGGCTTGACAGGGAGGTCAGGCTGGTATAATCGTGGCGGTGTTCTCCCTCCTCCTGGTAGCGGAAGGAGAATGCTTTATCGTTTACCTTTTCCCCCGGATAGGTGTAGGTTTTCTTCTCTCCAAATGTGGTCTCGCATTCCTCTGTATCCGGGTCGTAGACCCGAGTGGTCCGCTCCACCGTGACCTCCGCCTTGGCAGAGGCCGCCTCCTCAAAGGCGCCCAGCACGTACAGATTTCCGTCAATCGCCGTGCAGAGGGCGTCCCGGCTTATGTTCGGCGCCCGGCCCCGCTGCTGCTGGACCTCCAGAAAGTGGCGGCTCCAGCTTGTGTAGACATAGGTGTCCCCGGTGCGGGCGAACAGGTAGGTGGTGCGCCAGGGAATAAACTCGTCGGAGTAGCGGAAGGTTTTTTTCACCACCAGTACCGGCTCCAGGTCCGAGAGGAGATATAGCCGCTCCGCCCGGGCCAGCATTCCCCGGACCGTGCAGGGCGGGAAGCCCAGCGTGGCGTAGACCAACGCCCCCAGCAGGGCGCAGAGAAGTAAATTCCGGATCGTCTTTTGTCCCCGGTTCAGCCTCATGATTCCTCCCCCCATTCCACCCGCAGCGCCCAGTCCCCGCCGGAGAGGGGATAGGACACCTCCGCCCACCGGGGCGGCGCGTCCGCCGTCAGCTTCACCGTCTGATAGAAGCGGGTCCAGCCGGAGAGCAGCGTTCCGTAGTTCCAATAGCGGCTTTCCGGCCCGGTCCGGGCAATGTTGTCGTATTCCCAAAGGGGCAGCTCCCCCTGGTCATCCTGCCAGGTGAGAAACCAGGTCCCGATGCTGCCGTTTGCCGCCAGGGGGTCCCGGTATTTCAGCCAGAGGCGGACCTCCGCCACGGTGCGGCCGTCCTCCTCCGTCACGTCCCCCGGCGCGGCCCAGAGGGTGGCGTGCTCCAGCTCCACCCGCCCCGCCGAGGCCGGGGGCTCCTCCCAGAAGAACTCTACCGCCGTGCGCCCCGCCAAGGAACGCACGCCGGAGGTCCGGAACAGCGTCACCGCCGCCAGCACCGCCAGGGCCAGGACCAAGGCCCGGCTTGCCTCCCACAGCCAGCCAAGCCAGGGCTTATGTACCTTGTCCAGGGCCCGGCCCACCTCCTGGGCGTTTCCCATGGCGGCCAGGGCCCGCTCCTCCGCCAGCTCCCGGGGGCGGCCCAGGCGCAGGAGGTCCCTTACGTGGTCCTCGTAGTGGTCCCGGAGCTCAAATTCAATGCGCCTGTGGTCCGGGCGGAAACGGACCTGCTCGCACACGGCGTTCACCCAGATTTGAAAGCTGTTCCGCATGGCCGCCTCCTCACGCCGGGGAGGCGCTGTTCACCACCGCGTCCACCTGCTCCCGGAAGACCGCCCATTCCTCCTTCCGGGCGTCCAGGGCCTTCCGGCCCTTCCGGGTGACGCGGTAGTACTTCCGGCTCCGGCCCTCCGGGGACTTCCGCTCCCGGACGCTGACCAGCCCCTCCGCCTCCAGGCCGTGGAGAATGGGGTAGAGGGTCCCCTCCTTCAGCTCGAACACGCGGTTGGACCGCCGGGCCAGCTCGGTAATCATCTGGTAGCCGTACATCTCCTCCCCCGCCAGCAGGGAGAGAATCAGCAGGGTCGTGCTTCCGCTCATCAGGCTCTTGTCGATTTTCACGGCGCGCCTCCTTTCAAGTAACACCTCGGTCATCTATGCTCATTATACATAGATGGCCGAGGCTTGTCAAGAGGGTATGAACGCATTAAAATCCCCGGGGCCTGCCAGCCGCCGGGGACGCTTCTTATTTGCCGCGAAAGGCGGAAGATTGTCAAAGCCGGGCCTGTCCGGCCCGCCGGAAAAAGCGCCGCAAAGCCTCCGCCAGCGCCTCCGGCGCGTCCGTGTTGGCCTCGTGGCCCGCCCCGGGAATCCAGCCCAGCTCCGCCCCCGGAATCCCCTCCCGGAGGGCCAGGGCGGCCTTCCGGTTGGCCCGGTCCCGCTCTCCGCAGAGAACCAGGACGGGACAGGAGACCTTTCCCAGGTCCTCCCGGAAATCCAGGTCCAGCATGGAATTCGTGAGGCTGAGCACGTCCTCCTTGGAAAGCCCCAGTCCCTGGAAGGCCCAACCGGGCGTCAGGCGGAAAACCGCGTTTTGCAGGCGCAGAAGTCCCTTCGGCATGACGTACTGCGTCCCAATCAGCGCCAGCGCCTCCACCCGCTCCGGGCGCTCCGCGGCGTACTGAAGGGCCAGCACGCCTCCCAGGGACAGCCCGCAGAGCCAGAGGGGCCGGTCCAGCCTCCCGCAATATCCGGCGAAGGCCCGGTACAGCTCCTGGTACGCCGCCCCGCCCCGGACAGGGGCAAAGAGGTCCGGCCGGAGGACTTCGCCCTCCAGCTCCCGGGCCGCGGCGGCCCAGCTCTCCGGCCCCTGGCCCAGGCCGTGAAGCAATACGGTGGTCATTAAAGTCCTCCCTCTCCGTCAGGTGTAGGAGCGCTCCACCCGGACCTTGGCCTGGAAGCCGCTGTCCAGCACCTGGACGGCGCTTTTGATTTTCTCCTCCACCTCCTGGTCCGTAAGGCGGAAGTTAAAGGGCACCGCCGCGTCGAAAATCAGGTGTACGTGCCCCTTTCCCTCCCGGGGCACCACCCGGAAGTCGTGGATGGTAATGCCGCCGTCAATGCAGCGGACCAGGGCCTCCACCTTCCGGCGGGTCTCCTGGGTAACGCCGTCGTCGGTGCACACCGGGTCCATGTGAATCACCGCCTCACAGCCCAGCCGCTCCCGCAGCTCCCGCTCCACGTGGTCGATGCGGCTGTGAAGCTCTAAAAGCTCTCCCCCGGCGGGGACCTCGGCGTGGAGGGAAATCATCCGCCGCCCGGGGCCGTAATCATGGACGATGATGTCGTGGACCCCCAGAATGGGCGGATGGGAGAGGACCAGGGACCGGATTTTCTCCACAAACTCCGCCGAGGGCGGCGTGCCGAGCAGGGGGTCCATGGTGGTCTTGGCGGCCTGGAAGCCGGACCAGAGGATGAACAGGGCCACCAGCAGGCCGCCCCAGCCGTCCAGAATCAGGTCCGTATACCGCTCCACCAGGGAGGCGGCCAGCACCGCCGCCGTGGCGGCGCAGTCGCCCAGGGAGTCCAGGGCCGCGGCCTCCATGGCGGTGGAGCCGATGCGCTTTCCAATCCGGCGGTTGTAGAAGGCCATGTAGAGCTTCACGCCGATGGCGGCGCAGAGCGTGGCCGTCACCTGCCAGCCCCCCTCCGCCGGGACGGGATGGAGAATCTTCCCCACGGAGGACTGGGCCAGCTCAAAGCCCATCAGCAGAATCAGCATAGCCACCACCAGGCCGGAGAGGTACTCCGCCCGCCCGTGGCCAAAGGGATGGTCGTGGTCCGGCTTCTGCTCCGCCAGGTGAAAGCCCAGCAGAGTCACCACGGAGGACCCGGCGTCGGAGAGGTTGTTCACCGCGTCGGCCACCACGGCGATGGACCCGGAGGCCAGGCCCGCCAGCAGCTTGCCCAGAAACAGCAGCAGGTTCAGGAAAACGCCCACCGCGCCGCAGAGGATACCATAGCCCTTCCGCGTCTGAGCCTCTGTTTTCCCTCCGGGCTTGAGAAACACGCGGGCCAGTATCGTAATCACAAGAACAGCTCCCCTCTCAGGAATTCGCAAATATCACAGGATATGCAGGAGAGCGGTCGTTTCATACCGCTCTCCCTCCGTTATTTTTTCCCCGGCAGCACCAGTTTCATGTGACAGCAAAGGTCGTCCAGGTCCCGGTCCGTGGCGGCGGGAATCCGCAGCTTGGCCCCGCAGTCCCGGCAGATAAGGTCCACGGCGGAGCGCCGGACCTCCATGCCCCAGCGGCCGCTGCCGCAGGCGCAGGCAATCCCGCCGGGACGGGAGGCAATGTCCCGCAGCTCGGAAAGGACCTCGTACATGATGACGTTGTCCAGGAAGGCTTCGCCCTCTCCCTGCTTCCGCTCCTTCTCCGCCAGGACGGCCAGCTCCCGGAGCTGCTTTTCCACCGTCCCCTCCGGGCCGATGAAACAGCAAAACTGCTTTGTCCCGGCGCAGGCCAGGGCGGTTCCGCCCCCCTCCAGCACCCGCTCCGGCGGGCAGACGGCGGTGTGGGTCTCGCCGCAAAGGCCGCAGGGAACCGTCAGGCGGTACCGCTCCCCGTCGAAAACCGCCGTCAGGGCGGAGCCGCCGCAGCCGCACTCCACCTCCGCGCCGGATGCCTCCAGCGCGAAAACGGACCGGGCTTTCATGACGGTCTTCCCGCACTTGGGGCAGAGATAGCCAAAGGTCCGCATCTCCTCGCTCATGGGAAAACACCTCTCTCGGGCTTCCCCGGCGGGGCCGGGGAAGCGGTGTAGTTGGACTTAAAAGTATACCATGGCGCCGGACGAAAGTCCAGCATTTTTGTGCAGTCTGTGAAAGGAACCGCGCCTTCGCGGGGCGCGGCCCAGGAAAGCCGGGACGTTTCCAAAAAAAGGCCCGTCCCCCGGTAAGAGGACGGGCCCGGATATCTCTTTTCGCGCCCCGTCAGTCGGTGACGTAGGGCAGCAGGGCAATCTGACGGGCCCGCTTGATGGCCTCAGTCAGCTGGCGCTGGTGCATGGCGCAGGTGCCGGTGGTCCTGCGGGGCAGGATCTTTGCCCGCTCAGAGATGAAGCGGCGCAGCTTGGCGGCGTCCTTATAATCAATATGCTCGCACTTCTCGGCGCAGAACTGGCAGACCTTGCGGCGCTTGCCCCGCATCGGACGGGCGGGCCTGGATTCACGATCGAAAGCCATGAAATTTCCTCCTTCATTCCGGTGTCCGGGGGGCTGTCCCCCCGAAACCCATCAAACTCAAAACGGCAGATTGCCGTCCTCCTCGCTGATCTCAGCGAAATCAGATCCTCCTCCGAAGCCGGAAGCCCTTCCGCCGGCTACGGGCGCGCCGTAAGCCGGAGGCGCTCCGTAGGAGGCGCCGCCGTATTCGCCGCCGCCGTCCCGCTTGGAGTCCCCGAAATAAACGTTGTCGGCCACGACCTCGGCGCTCCTGCGCTTGCCGCCCTCGCGGTCGGTCCAGTCGCGGATCTGCAGGCGCCCCTCCACCACGGCCATGCGGCCCTTGGAGAAGTACTTGCTGAC
>CATLJA010000027.1 GCA_949959305.1 uncultured Oscillibacter sp. | reverse complement strand
GTTGAGCTCGTCGCCCAGGAAGATGGAGAGGACGGCGGGCGGCGCCTCCTGGGCTCCCAGGCGGTGGTCGTTGCCGGCGGTGGCCACGGTGGTGCGGAGGAAATCCTGATAGTCGTCCACGCCCTTGATGAAGGCCGCCAGGAACAGGAGGAAGCGGGCGTTCTGGCTGGGGGTGGAGCCGGGGTGGAACAGGTTCCTTCCCGTGTCGGTGGAGAGGGACCAGTTGTCGTGCTTGCCGGAGCCGTTCACCCCCGCGAAGGGCTTTTCGTGGAGGAGGCACACCAGGCCGTGGCGGTCCGCCACCTTCTTCATCACCTCCATCACCAGCTGGTTCTGGTCGCAGGCGGTGTTGGCGTCGGTGTAGATGGGGGCCATCTCGTGCTGGGAGGGGGCCACCTCGTTGTGCTTGGTCTTGGAGGGAACGCCCAGCGCCCACAGAGTCTCGTCCAGATCCTTCATGTAGGCGGCCACCCGGGGCTTGATGGCGCCGTAATAATGGTCGTCCAGCTCCTGGCCCCGGGGGGGCTTTGCGCCGAAGAGGGTCCGGCCCGTCATGCGCAAATCCTTGCGCCGGCTGTAGAGCTCCTTGTCAATGAGGAAATACTCCTGTTCGGGGCCCACCTGGGCGATCACCCGCCGGCTCTCCGTGTCGCCGAAGAGGCGGAGGATGCGGACGGCCTGGCGGCTGACCTCCTCGATGGAGCGCAGCAGCGGGGTCTTCTTATCCAGGGCGTGGCCGGAGTAGGAGCAGAAGATGGTGGGGATGCAGAGGGAGCCCTCCTTCAAAAAGGCGAAGGACGTGGGGTCCCAGGCGGTGTAGCCCCGGGCCTCAAAGGTGGCCCGGAGGCCGCCGGAGGGGAAGGAGGAGGCGTCCGGCTCGCCCCGCACCAGCTCCTTGCCGGAGAACTCCATCATGATTTTCCCGCCGCCGGTGGGGCTGATGAAGCTGTCGTGCTTCTCGGCGGTAACGCCGGTCATGGGCTGGAACCAGTGGGTGAAGTGGGTGGCTCCCCGCTCCACGGCCCACTGCTTCATGGCCTCGGCAATTTCGTTGGCGGTGGAGATGTCCAGGGCCGTGCCCTCGGTGACGCATTTTTTCCATGCGCCGTAGGACGCGGGGGAGAGGCGGTCCTTCATGGTTTCCTCGCTGAAGACCCGGCTTCCAAAGAGTTCGGGGAGATGTAAGGTGGTGCTCATAATCGTTTCCTCCTCCTTTTCTGAGTATATCGTAACATAAAACGGTGCAAACACAATTGGTAATACTTCTAAACTTCCGGCCCGGAAGGAAGCGTTCATTGTCCGCTGGAGCCGTAGTTGGACAGGGCCCGGGCGGAGGGGTCGTCCACGCGGCAGCCCTCCCAGGACTGGTTGGGCATCCAGAAATCCCGAATCATCGCCGCCTGGCCGGGGTAGTGCTTCTCGAAAATCTCCCGGTACAAAAGGCTCTCCCTGGTGAAGGGGGGACAGTGGTAATCGTACCTGTGCCGCCGGGCCTCGAACTCCGCGTCCGTGTATTTCTCCTGGGCGTAAGCCTTCAAATCGTCCACCATGGAGTGGCCCACGGCGTCGGAGAAGGCGGCCTTCTGCCGCCAGAGGATGCTCTCCGGGAGCAGGCGGTCCCCCTCGAAGGCGTGGCGGAGGAGGTACTTCCCTATGCCGTAGGTGTTGCGCTTCAAGGCGGGGTCCAGGGCCATGACGTACCGCACGAAGTCCAGGTCGCCGAAGGGCACCCGGGCCTCCAGGGAGTTGACGGAGATGCAGCGGTCCGCCCGGAGCACGTCGTACATGTACAGCTCGTCCACCCGCTTTTTGGCCTCCTTCTGGAACTCCGCGGCGCTGGGGGCGAAGTCCGTGTACTTGTAGCCGAACAGCTCGTCGGAAACCTCCCCGGTCAGCAGCACCCGGACGCCGGTCCGCTCATGGATGGCCTTGCAGCACAGGTACATGCCCATGCTGGCCCGGACGGTGGTGATGTCCCAGGTCCCCAGCAGGGCGATGAGGCCGTCCAGGGCGTCCAGGACCTCCTCCCGGGTCATGTAGACCTCGGTGTGGTCCGCGCCGATGAAGTCCGCCGCCTCCCGGGCGTATTTCAGGTCGATGGCGTCCTTGTCCATGCCGATGGCGAAGGTGCGGATGTTCTTCCCCAGCACGACGGAGCTGATGGCGCAGACCAGGCTGGAGTCCAGCCCGCCGGAGAGGAGGAAGCCCAGGGGCGCGTCGGCGTCCAGCCGCTTGTCGACGGCGGCAATGAGCTTTTCGCGGATGTTTTTGCAGGCGGTCTCCAGATCGTCGTGGCAGCAGTCCTCCACAGTGGTCAAATCGGCGTAGCGGACAAATTTCCCATCCGCATAGTAGTGCCCCGGCGGGAAGGGGCGGATTTCCCCGCACAGCCCCACCAGGTTCTTGGCCTCGCTGGCGAAGACCATGCCGCCCGCCGGATCCAGGCCGTAGAACAGGGGACGGATGCCGATGGGGTCCCGGGCGGCGACAAGGGAATCCGTCCTTCCGTCATAGAGGACCAGGGCGAACTCCGCGTCCAGCCGGGCGAACATCTCCAGGCCGTACTCCCGGTAGAGGGGAAGGAGGATCTCGCAGTCGCTGCCGCTTTGGAAGGCGTAGCCCTTCTCCTGAAGCCGCCGCCTGAGGGGGCGGAAGCCGTAGATTTCGCCGTTGCACACCAGATAATCCCGGCCCAGCCGGAAGGGCTGCATGCCCTCCGGGCTCAGGCCCATGATGGCCAGCCGGTGGAAGCAGAGCCAGCCGGAGGGCGTTTCGACAATCCGGGACATGTCGGGCCCCCGGGAGGCTGTGCGCGCAAAGAAGGGCAGGAGCTCTTCCCTGGTGATTTCCTTCTTCTCAAAACCCATGATGGAACACATAAAAAGCACCTCCGGATAAAATGGTTTTTCCGCCTGGAAAAACAAAAGCGCAGCTATCTCCTGAAACTCAGGACGAATAGCTGCTATCCGCGGTGCCACCTGATTTACCTCCCCGTCTGAGCGGGGCGGCCGCTTTCAAGGCTCCAACAAGCCCGTGTGAGTTAACGGTCACAACCCGCCGCGCCTACTGCCGGGAAGGGGAAAGGCTTCCCGGGTTCGGTTTGGGGCTACGGAGTGTTCTTCCCGGGGGTTCTTTGCGCGGGGTTCTCACTGTCCCCCGCTCACTGGGGCGGAACGCCCTCCGGTACTTTTCTCCATCAACGCCGTTTGCCTGATTGCCTTGTTGTGTTGAAGTTTACACCCAGGACGGGGCGGCTGTCAATGGAGGATATGACAAAATAGTGGGAGATATGAGGTATTATTTTATATATAGTTGTATGATGTCTTCTGTGCGCGCATAAAAATGGCTCTGTATGACTTCACGGGGGTGGGAAAACGGGCCCAGCTTTCGCGCGGGCCCGCTTCCGGATACGCCCCTGGGGGGTTAAGCCTCCATATGCCGCCCCAAAAAGGCGGCGATGGTCTGGGCCAGCTTATACTCCGCGTCGCCTGTGACTATGCCGGGGGTGGAGCCCACAAACAGCACCATGCCCAGCAGGTCCCCCTCGGAGAGGATGGGGGCGGCCACGTTGGTGACCAGCTTGTCCGTGCCGTCGCAGACGGGAATGGGGGATCCCTCGCCGTTGTACTGGTAGATGCGGCGGCTCTCCATGACCTGCTCCAGCTCGGAGGTGATGCGCTTGCCCAGCAGCTCGCGCTTGCCGCCGCCGGCCACGGAGATGACCGTGTCCCGGTCCGTCACGGCACAGATGCAGCCGGTGGAGCGGCTCATAGTTTCGCAGAGCTGTCCGGCAAAATCCTCCACGCCGCCCAGCAGGGAGTACTTCTTGAAAATCACCTCGCCGTCCCGGCTGGTGTAAATCTCCAGGGGGTCGCCCTCCCGGATACGCATGGTGCGGCGGATTTCCTTGGGGATGACCACCCGGCCAAGGTCGTCAATCCGCCGCACGATTCCAGTTGCCTTCATATTGAAAAACTCCTTTGAAAAGTGTTGGGTTGTATGTCACTCTGGCAAAAGCTAGTATCCGCCGTTTTTCCAGGCTTATGCCGGAAGGCGGCATGGTGATGTTTGGAAATCCATATGAAAAGAGGGACCGCTTCCGCAGTCCCTCTTCGTGGTTGTATGCAGTTTCGCTTACTCGCCCATGGGCGCGCCGCACTGGGGGCAGAACTTGCTGTCGGACTCCGCGCCGCAGATGGGGCACTTCTTCCCGGCGGGAGCGTCCTCGTCCTCCCCGGCAGATTCTTCCCTCACGGGCTTGCTGGCTTCCAGCTCGGCAATTTTGGCCTTGCTGGCGTTGACGGCCTCCACAGCCTCCCGCACCGCGTCGGGAATCTCGCCCTCGTACTCGCTGACAAACCACTCGCCGATGGCGCGGTAGTTTTTGTCAATTTCCTTCTGCTCCCCGGCGATGGCCATGTTGAGCCTGACAAGCTCCGCGGCGTCCTTGGTACGGTCGGCGGCCTTGTTGGCAACGTCTTTTGCCTTGCGGGTCAGTTCATCGAAATTAAACGCCATGGTTGTTGTACCCCTTTCCTATTTTGAACCTGCGTACAGGCTCTGGATTTCACCGCTTCGTGGATTACAGGACCTAGTATAGCGAATTTCCTGGCAAAACGCAACAGCTGTCCCAAATGTTTACAGTTCTTTTTCAAACTCCCCTCAGCGGTCCATCTCCGCCTTCAGCACAGCTCCGGTGACCGCGTCGATTTCATACTCGTATTCCACTCTGCCCACCGTAAACTCAATCTCATACAGCTGAACGCCGTCGTCCCGGTCCAGCTCCCACCGGATGTAATCCGCGTCCTGGGCGCTGACTCCGGCGTGGCTCAGCGCGGCGGCCTTGGCGTCGTCTTCGCTGATGAGGCCGGCGGAGCCCTGCGCGCCGCCGGAGGTCCCGCCGCCCCATTCCTGCCCGGACTTGAGCACCGTTCCGGCGGCGGCGTCGATTTCATAGTCATACTCCGTGCCGCCCGCCCAGAACTCAATGTCGTAAACCTGGCGGCCGTCCTCCCAGTCCAGCTTGCAGCGGAGGGCCGTAACGTCGGCGGCGGAGACCCCGGCGTGGGCGAAGGCGGCGTTTTTCGCGGCCTCCTCGCCGGAGGCGGCGGGCGCTTCGGAAGGGGAATTCTGCGCGCCGGAGGCCGGGGCCCCGGCGGAGGCGGGGCGGCTTCCGGAGGAAGCTTCAGGCGTCTCCTGGGGCGCGGCCTGGAGGCTCTGCATGATATTGGGAAGGCCCTCCAGCACCTCTCCGGTGTAAGCGTCGATTTTATACTCGAAGTCCCCCAGGACAGGGTGGCGGAGCTCCACCTCGTAGTGGGCGGGAGCCTCGTCCAGCTCCGGGTCCGTCTCGCTGGTGACGGAATCCACAGCCAGGGTTCCGGCGTACTCCCCGGCGGCCTGGGCGGCGGCGGAAGCGCCGATGGGCAGGCCCGGCGCGCCGGCCTGCCAGAGCTGTTCCAGCTCCTCGGCGGAGAGCTTTGCCAAATCCCCGGCGGAAAGGTCCCCGTTCAGGGCCCGCACGTCTTCAATCATGGCGGCCCTGCCGGGGGAGAGGGCGGGGCCCGCAGGCGCGGCGGCCCCAGCGTCAGGGGTGTCTTTGGGACCGAACGTCTGCCAGAGCTGGAGGCCCAGCACCAGCGCCAGCAGGACCACGGTGGCGGCCAGCAGCCATTGGGTGAGCCTTTTGCTGTTTTTCTCAGAATTCATAGCGTTCACGCTCCTTCAGGGAATGCTTCCATTTGCGGCGCGGGGCAGGGAAAAGCCCCGCCTCACGCCGAGCGGATTACGTCCTTGTTTTTCATGAAATACTCCACGCCGGAGTACAGGGTCGTCAGGGTGATGATCCAGCCGCAGAGGGGGTCAATCCAGGTGAAGTACCCGGCGGGGACCGCTGTCATGGCGGCCGGGCTCTGGTGACAGACGATCGTGGGCCCCATGGCCAGCATCACCGCGATGCACGCCATGGTGGAGGCCGTCTTCACCTTCCCGGACCACCCGGCGGCAATGACCCGCCCGTTGTCCGAGGCAATCATCCGCAGGCCGCTGACGGCGAACTCCCGGGTAATCACAATCATCACCATCCAGGCGGGCGTCCGTCCGCACTCCACAAACCACAGCAGCGCCGCCACCACCAGGATCTTGTCCGCCAGGGGGTCGGCGAACTTGCCGAAGTCCGTCACCAGGTTGTACTTCCGGGCGATCTTCCCGTCCAGCAGGTCCGTCAGGCTGGCGATGATGAAAATGGCCAGGGCCGCGTAGTCCGCGCCGGGAAAGCCCCAGTACAGCACCGCCAGAAACACCGGCGCCAGCACGATGCGGAGCATGGTCAGTTTGTTGGGCAGATTCATAGCTCCTCCTTCTCCGGATAGGTCTTATCCTTCCAGTACCACCATTTCAGCTTCCCGGGATCCCGCTGGGCGTGGTCCGCGTAGTACACCGCCGCCCGCCAGACGTACAGGGCGCAGCGGTCCTCCTGATAACCCTTCATCAGGCATTCCTTCAAATACAGCTCCTCCGGGTCCCGGCCCCGGAGGTCCGAAACCTGCCGGAGGCCCAGGGCCTCCATGACGGCGGCGGTGCGGTCCCCCACGCCGGGAATCTCCGTCAGCGGGCTTTTCATACCCGCTCCCCCGTGAGCTCGCCGTCCATCACCCCGGTGAGGCGGACGGTGACAAACTCACCCGGCTCCGGCTCCTCCCCGGCGGAGAACCAAATCCGGCCGTCAATCTCCGGGGACTCGGCGTAGCTCCGCCCGTAGAACAGCTGGGCCTGGCCGTCGAAGCCCTCGCAGAGGACCTCCCGCTCCTCCCCCAGGATGGACTCGTTGTACGCGTCGATGATATCCGACTGCACGTCCACGGCGGTCTCCGCCCGGCGGGCGGCCTCCGGCCCGTCCACATGCTCCATCTTCGCCGCCCGGGTTCCCTCCTCCGGGGAGAAGGGAAAGACACCGGCCCGTTCGATTTTCTGCTCCCGGAGGAAGGCGCACAGCTCCTCAAACTCCGCCTCCCCCTCGCCGGGGAGCCCGGTAATGACGCTGGTCCGCAGGACCAGGCCGGGGATGCGCGCCCGGAGGGCGCGGAACAGGGCGCGGATGGACTCCTTGGTGTCCCGGCGGTTCATGGCCTTCAAAATGCCGTCGCTGCAATGCTGGATGGGAATGTCCAGATAGGGCAGAATTTTCGGCTCCGAGGCAATCGTGTCAATCAGCTCCTCCGTGATCTCGCCGGGGTAGAGATAGTGGAGGCGGATCCAGTGGAAGTCCAGCCGGCACAATTCCCGGAGCAGGGCGGCCAGCTGGTGCTCCCCATTCAAATCCGTGCCGTAGCGGGTGATGTCCTGGGCGATGACCAAAAGCTCCTTCACCCCGGCGGAGGCAAGCTCCGCCGCCTCGTCCAGCAGCTCCTCCATGGGGCGGCTGCGGTAGCGGCCCCGGAGGGAGGGAATGACGCAGTAGGCGCAGTGGTTGCCGCAGCCCTCGGCAATGCGGAGATAGGCGTACCAGGGGGGCGTGGAGAGAATGCGGGGGCCGTTCTGGGGGGCGGTGTGAATGTTTCCCAGGCGGCAGGGCCGGGCCCCCTCCAGGACCTCTCCAATGGCGGCGGCAATATCGCCGTAGCTTCCGGTGCCCAGAATGCCGTCGATTTCCGGCAGCTCCTCCAGCACGCCGGCCTGATAGCGCTGGGCCATGCATCCGGTGACCAGGATTTTTTTCAGCCGCCCCGCCTGCTTCAGCTCCGCCAGCTCCAGAATGCAGCCGATGGCCTCCTCACAGGCGGAGGCCAGGAAGCCGCAGGTATTCACCACCGCCACGTCGGCCCCGTCGGGGTCCGCCGTGATTTCGTGGCCCGCCGCCTGGACCAGGGCCATCATCTGCTCGCAGTTCACCTGGTTCTTGGCGCAGCCCAGGGACGTGAAGGATACCTTGCAGCTCATGCTTCCTCCTCCGGCGGGCCGCCCCGCCACGCCGGGTCGTCGGTCACGCCCAGCAGGTAGTCCGTGGAGACGTGGAAGTATTCCGCCAGACGCACCAGCTTTTCAAAGGTGGTCTCCCGCGTCCCGTTTTCCATTGTACAAATGGCCTTGTTGGAAAGCCCTATGGCCTCCCCCAGCTGTTTTTGACTGATGCCCGCCTGTTTGCGCAGGAGCAAAAGGCGCTGGTCAAATAAAATGTATTTTTTCATAAAAACCTCTTGACATTTTACAATTAGTAGATTATCATAGAATCTACTGAAAGTAAATAATCGAAAGGATGAACCTTCATGCGTGACATCTTGAATACCATTTACCACGACGGCCCGCTTATGCTTGTGACGCTTTCCTGCCTGGAAAACCCCCAGTGCGAGGAGGAGCGGAAAGTCGCGGTCCAGCTCCGCGCCGTGAACCAGGAAACCGCGGAGGCGCTGATTCCCAGCATTGAGGCCCTGGCGGACCGGCAGGCGGAGCAGTCCTTTTACATAGGCGTGCGCTTCGGCGCACAGCTCATGAAACAGCTCCTGGAGGGACTTTCCTAAGGAGCGTCATACTCTTCCTCCACGGCGCTTCCCAGCCGCCCCCAGGCGGTCCTGACCTCCCCCCAGGAAAAGCCCCGGCGCAAAAGGGCGTTGGTCAGCCGCCGCTTCTCCTTCTCGTCCGGGGCCCGGCCCCGGAGCTTGCTTTGCAAAAACGCGTCCACCTGCCCGCCGTCCTGGGGAAGCTCCTCCAGGGCCTCCTCCCACAGCTCCCGGGGGACCCCCTTTTCATAGAGCTTCTCCCGGACGCGGGCGGGGCCGTAGCCCATTCCGCCGTAATGCCGGACCAGGGCGGCGGCGTATTCCCCGTCGTTCAGGGCCCCGATGGCCTCCAGCCACTCGGCGGCGTAACGGGCCTCCGCCTCTCCGGCCCCCTTTTCCCGGAGCTTCCGCTCCAAATCCCGGCGGCTCATGGCCCGCCGGCCGATAAGGTCCGCCGCCGCCGCCCGGGTGCTGGAAACTCTGGCGGCTTCCTTCAGCCGCTCCAGGGCCTCCCCGTCCAGGCGGTCCCCGGAGCGGAGGCTGAAGTCCAGCAGCTCCTGCTCCGTGATTTTCAGGCAGGACCCGTCCTCCAGGAAGACCAGGACGCGGCCCTTTTTATGCTTCGACGCTTCGATGCGCTCTATCCGCATGGTCAGTTGGCCTCGCCGGAGTCGTCGAAGTCGTCGGCGCTGACGTCCACCGCCCGCCCGGCGGCCCTGGCGGCCGCCCGCGCCTGATTGCTCATGAGCTTGTCGAAGTTTTTGCGGATATCCGCCTCCAGCTGGTCCCGGATTTCCGGATTTTCCTGGAGGTACTTTTTCGCAGCCTCCCGGCCCTGGCCGATGCGGGTCTCCCCCATGGAGAACCAGGAGCCCGCCTTCTGGACCAAATCCAGCTTCACGCCCAGGTCGATAAGCTCGCTCTCCCGGACGATGCCCTCGCCGTACATGATGTCGAACTCCGCCTCCCGGAAGGGGGGCGCCATTTTGTTCTTCACCACCTTGGCCCGGGTGCGGTTGCCGATGATTTCGCTGCCGTTCTTGATAGCCTCTATCCGGCGCACGTCGATGCGGACGGAGGCGTAGAATTTCAGCGCCCGGCCGCCGGTGGTGACCTCCGGGTTGCCGTACATCACGCCGACCTTTTCCCGGAGCTGGTTGATGAAAATGACGATGGTGTTGGTTTTGCCGATGGCTCCGGTGAGCTTGCGCAGGGCCTGGCTCATCAGCCGGGCGTGAAGGCCCACGTAGCTGTCGCCCATCTCGCCCTCAATCTCGGCCCGGGGCACCAGGGCGGCGACGGAGTCCACCACGATTACGTCGATGGCCCCGGAGCGGACCAGCGCCTCGGTGATTTCCAGGGCCTGCTCGCCGGTGTCCGGCTGGGAAATCAGCATGTCCTCCACCTTCACGCCCAGGGCGTGGGCGTAGGTGGGGTCCAGGGCGTGCTCCGCGTCCACGAAGGCCACCTCGCCGCCCCGCTTCTGGGCCTCCGCCACCACGTGGAGGGCCAGGGTGGTCTTGCCGGAGGACTCCGGCCCGTAAATTTCGATGATGCGCCCCTTGGGCAGTCCGCCGATGCCCAGCGCCACGTCCAGCGCCAGGGAGCCCGTGGGGATGAACTCCACGTTCAGGGCCGTCCGGTCCCCCAGGCGCATGATGGAGCCCTTGCCGTACATTTTTTCAATCTGGCTCATGGCGCTGTCGATGGCTTTTTTCTTGTCCGACGCCGGGGCCGCGGTAGGCAGGGGCGCTTTGTCCTTTGCCATGCTGATTTCCTCCTGAATTATGATGTAGATTCTCTGTAAAGCGGTTTTTGAGTCCGGCTCAGAACTCCTCCGGCTCCCGGGGAATAATGGCGGCGCAGAGAATGTAGGCAATGATGCCGCTGCAGCCCATGGCGGTGAAGACAATCCAGGCCAGCCGCACCAGCGAGGGGTCCAGCCCGAAGTACTCGGCAATGCCGCCGCACACGCCGTCCACCATCCTGCCCCGGCCAATCTTATAGAGCCTCTTTTCCATGACGTTCCTCCTTAAATCTCCTGGCAGAGGGCGCCCAGCACCACTCTGGGAATTTTATGACGGTCCTTGATAACCTGCAAATCGCCGAAGCCCTGGCTCCGCATCAGCCGGAGCACCGCGTCCGCCTGGCCGCTTCCCACCTCAAAATAGAGCCGCCCGCCGGGGACCAGGGCCTCCTTCCAGTGTCCGCTGATGGAGCGGTAGAAATCCAGGCCGTCCGCCCCGCCGTCCAGGGCCAAATGCGGCTCGTAATCCCGGACGGAGGGCTCCAGCCCGGGGATGTCCCCGGTGGGAATATAGGGGGGATTGCTGACAATGCACTGGAACTCCCCCAGGGAGCGGGCGGGCTTTTCCCTCGCGTCCGCCTGGACGGGCATCACCCGGCTGGAGAGGTTGTTCCGCCGGATGTTCTGGCGGCAGATTTTCAGGGCGCTGTCGTTCAGCTCCCCCAAAATGACGCGGGCCCGGGGGGCCTGGGAGGCGATGGCAAGACCCACGCAGCCGCTGCCCGCGCAGAGGTCCAGCACCCGGCATTCCCCCAGGGACTGTATGTAGGCGATGGCCTGCTCGGCCAGCACCTCCGTGTCCGCCCGGGGGATGAGCACGTCCTGGGAGATGTCCAGGGGAAGGCCGTAAAACTCCCACTCGCCGATAAGATATGCCACCGGCTCCCCGGCCATGCGCCGCTCCACCAGCCGCCGGACCTGGGCCTCCCGCTCCGGGGAGGCGTAAAGGCGGCTGTCCCGGGCCAGCTCCTCCCGGCTCTTGCCGGTGCCGAAGCACACCAGCTCCCGGGCCTCCAGGGTGGAGGCCTCCACCCCGCTCTCCCGGAGCTGGCGGCGGACGTCCAGATAGAGGTCGTTATAGGTTATCGCCAAGGGATATCCCCCCTTACCATTCGTCTTTCCCTTTTTCGCTGGGCAGCACCAGCTCCAGGGACCGGATGGCGCACTCAATCATGCCGTCGTCCGGCTCGTTGGTGGTGAAATTCTGCATCCAGAGGCCCGGGGCCGTCAGGATTTTGGCCAGGAGCTTTTCCTGGGCGTGCCGTCCAACCCAGCGGTTGAACTCGTAGGTTACGCCCACCACCAGGGGCAGCAGCAGCAGGTGCACCGCCGTCCGCAGCCAGGCGTTGGTGACGGGCCAGAAGCCGAAGAAAATGCTGGAGAAGAGAATGGACACGCAGATGACCACGAACAGAAAGCTGGTGCCGCAGCGGGGATGGTGCCGGGGCTGGCGGCGGACGTTCTCCACCGTCAGGGGCAGGCCCGCCTCATAGCAGAAGATGGTCTTATGCTCCGCGCCGTGGTACTGGAAGACCCGGTAGATGTCCTTCTGCCGGGAGCAGAGAATCAGGTAGGCCATGAAGATGACCACCTTCAAAAGCCCCTCCACCAGGTTCCGCCCCCACAGGGGGAAGCCGGGGAAGAAATGGAGGATTCCTCCCGTCAGCAGCGTGGGGAGAATCATAAAGAGGAACACGGACATGCCCACCCCCAGCGCCACCGCCAGGGCCACCACCGCGCTTTCCAGCTTTTTGCTGGAAAGATGCTTCTCCAGCCACAGCTCGAACCTGGAGGGCTTCGCCGCCTCCTCCTCGGAGTAGAAATCGGCGGAGTACATCAGCGCCTTCACGCCGTTGACCATGGAATCCAGGAAGTTCACCGTCCCCCGGATTAAGGGGAGGCCCAAAACGGGATAGCGGTCCTTGATGAAACGGAGGGACTCCGTCTTTTCCACCAGCGTTCCCTCCTGGTCCCGGACCACGATGGCCTGCTTCTCCGGGCCCCGCATGAGGATGCCCTCGATCAGCGCCTGCCCGCCGATGCTGGTGCGGAAGGCGCGGGATTTGTTTTCTTCTGCCATAGGGTTTCCTTTCCTTGCGTTGGTATAGTATAGCACAGGATTTTCAAAAATACAACGGCTGTTCCATTCGCTCGACGCTCAGGCCCGCACCGGCAGCTTGATGGTCACCACCGCCCCGCCGCCGTCGGCGTTGCCGATGGTGAACGCGCCGCCGTGGAGGCCGATGATCTCGTCGCACACCGCCAGGCCGATGCCGCTGCCCCGGGCCCGGGAGGTGCCCTTGTAGAACTTCTGCTTCACGAAGGGCAGCTCCTCCTCCGGAATGCCGGGGCCGTAGTCCCGGACCCGGACCACCTGGGCGCCGCCCTCCTGGGTGATGGAGGCCGTGATGCGCCGGCCCGCGCCGCCGTGCTTGGCGGCGTTGTCCAGCACGTTGCAGAACACCTGCTTCAGCCGCTCCGAGTCCCCCCGGATCAAAGGCAGGTCCCCGTCGCCGGGGTGGTATTCCAGGGCGATGCCGTCCTGGCGGAACAGCTCCTGATAGGTAAAAATCGCGTCCTCCAGCTCCGCCTGGAGGTCCACGTCCTCAATCTGGAGCGTAAAGCGCCCGTCCTCCATCTTGGAAAACTCCAGAAGCTCCTCCACCATGTTGGAAAGACGGCGGGACTCGTTGACAATGACCCGGATGCCCCGGCGGAGCTGCTCGGGGTCGTCGGTGAGGTCGTCCTCCAGAATGGTCTCCCCCCAGCCGTTGATGGCGGTGAGGGGGGTCCGCAGCTCGTGGGAGACGGAGGAAATGAACTCGCTTTTCATCTTCTCGTTCTGGCTGATTTTCAGGGACATGTTGTTGATGTTGTCCACCAGCTCCCCCAGCTCGTCGGAGTACTTGTTCTCAATCCGGGCGCCGTAGCTTCCGGCGGAGATGCGCTTGGCCGCCTCCGTCACCACCGCCACGGGCTCCACCACGTTGTTGATGAAGAGGAGGTTGGAAAACACCACCAGAAGCATGCAAAGCAGGGCGATGAGGAAAATGGCCAGCACGGCGGTCATCACCTGCCGGTCCACCGCCCGGAGGGAGGTCACCAGCCGCATGACGCCCACCACCCGGCCGTTTACCGTCAGGGGGCAGGACACCGCCAGAATCTCCTCCCCCGTCTCCAGGTCCCGGCCGTGATAGGGGGTGGGGGTGGTCTTGTTCTCCTGGAGAACCTGAAGAATGTCGTCGGTGCCCGGATAGGTCCCCGCCGTCAGGCCGGAGGTGGAAACCTGAATGCGGCCGCTGGAGCCGATGAACTGGAGCTCGATGCGGTTTTTGTCCTCGAAGCTCTCGGCGGACTGGACGGCCTTCTGGTAGTAGCTGGAAAAGCCGTTGTCCATGAAGTACTCGTTAAAGGAATTGGCCAGGGCCTGGGCCCGGGTCTCCAGGCCCTTTTGCATGGTGCCGTAATAGTAGTTGGAAACGCCCGCGGAAAACAGCGTCACCACCAGCACCAGCAGGGCCAGGATGGGCAGGATGGAGTTGAAGATCCACCGCTGCCGGAGGCCCCGCAGGCGGAGGGATTTCCACCGCTGCTCCTTTTCCATCGCCTGTTCCTCCATCCGTCACAGCCCCCATTTGTAGCCGTAACCCCAGACCGTGGTGATATAGGCGGGGTTCTGGACGTTGTCCTCAATCTTCAGCCGGAGGCGGCGGATGTTCACGTCCACGATTTTCAGCTCCCCGAAGTAATCCCGGCCCCAGACCATGTCCAGAATTTCCTCCCGGGAGAGGGCCTTGCCGGGGTTTTCCATAAAGACCCGCATGATGGAGTACTCCACCTGGGTCAGCTTGATGCGCTGGCCGTTTTTCTCCAGGGTCCGGTTCCGGGTGTTCAGCAGGAAGGGGGGCTGGCTCAGCTCCCCGGCGGCCTGGGGGAGGTCCTCGCCGCCGGAGCGGCGGACCAGCGCGTCCACCCGGGCGGTGAGCTCCGCCGGGGAGAAGGGCTTGGTCACGTAGTCGTCGGCCCCGGTCATCAGGCCCGTCACCTTGTCCATCTCCTGGGAGCGGGCGGTGAGCATGATGATGCCGATGCGGCTGTTGGTGGCCCGGATGCGGCGGCAGACCTCGAAGCCGTCGATGCCGGGAAGCATGATGTCCAGAAGGGCCACCCGGGCGTCCGGGTTTTCCCGGAGGCGCTCCAGGGCCTCCTCGCCGCTCTCCGCCTCGATCACGTCGTAGCCGGCCCGGCGGAGGTTGATGACGATAAAGCCGCGGATGCTGGCCTCGTCCTCTAAAACCAACACTTTTTTCATGGCGCTTCTTCCTTTCCTTGATGGGGCGGGGCCCGGAAGGGCCCTGAGAGGGTCAGACGTCCCCGGGAATCCACTCCCGGGCGATGAGGCTGAAGGCCGCCCGGACCTCCTCCGCCGTCATGGCTTCGGCCCAGGGCGGAGTCTCCGGCAGCTCGGCGGTATAAATCACGTCGGACTGGCGGCTGAGGGGGAAGCGGTTCCCCCGGGTGGCCCGAATCTCCCGGCCGGAGCCGGTAAGGGCGGTAATCCGCAGGATGGCCGCGCCCCGGACGGCCTCCTCGTTTAAAACGTAAAAGGTGACGCTGGAATCGCCGCCCGTGCCGCTGCGCTCCGTTTCCACCTGGCCCGCCCAGGCTTCGGGAAGCTGGAGATACCAGCCGTCCTCCACGCAGTGGAAGGTGCTGGCCGCCGTTTCCGCGCCTCCGTCCAGGCCGAAGCAGCGCCAGTCGACCCGGTGGAAGGGGGCGGAGCCGTCGGGGGAGACGGGGACGGGGACCTCCGTCAGGCCGTCGCCGTTGATGTCCATGGGATAGAGGCTGTAGAAGGGCGCGATTTCCCCGGAGACGCCGGTGGCCTCGGAGAGGACGATGTTGCTCAGCTCCCCGTTCCGCAGGGCCAGAATGTCCGTCACCGCGCCGGACTGCTCCGTCACGCCGGTGACAAAGAGGGCGGGAACGCCGCCCCGCAGGGTTCCGGAGGTGAGGCGGCCCTGCTGGCTCAGCTCCGCCATGGTGACGGAGATGCGGGCCGGGGACTGGGGCGTCAGGGCCCCATTGTTCCAGTCGTAATAGTCCGCCGCGCCGCCGCCCTCCTCGTCGGCGTGGAGGACCACCAGCTCCCGCAGGCCGTCCCCGTCCAGGTCGATGCTGGCGTAGCGGACGTAGCTGACGCTGCGAAGCAGCTCCTGGGGGCCGGCGGCGTCCAGGGCGTAGACCGACAGGGCCTGGAGCTCGGCGCTGACCCGCCAGCCCACGATGAGCTCCGTCCGCCCGTCGCCGTCCAGGTCGCTGTAGACCACGCTGTAAACGGAGGCCCCGCTGCCCTCGATGACGGCGGACTGCTCATAGCTGTCCCCCTTGGCGGAAAAGATATAGATTTTCAGGGGCTTTTCGTCCTCCGCCTTGCGGAAGAAGGCCACGGCCTCCTGCTGCCCGTCGCCGTCCAGGTCCGTCAGCTGGACGGGCTGGATGTTGGCGCCGGAGGCGGGGGCGGCGTACTCCGCGCCGTCCTCCAAAATGGCGTTGAGCTGGGCGTTGAGCTCCGTATATTTGGCGGGCAGCTCCGGCAGGGCGTAAAGCTCCTCGGGATTAAACTCGACGTGGAAGCCGCCGCAGCCGCTGAGGGCCGCGGACAGCAGCAGCGCCGCCGCCAGGGCCGAAATCCGTTTTCTCAAGGGTCTGTCTCCTCCTCCGGGCCGTTCTGCTTTAACCTTTTCATCATACCACGCTTTTCCCGCTTTGGGTAGTCCCTGCAATTAAAAATTAAAACTTTCCGCCCCGGCGGTATCTTACAAAAATGTAAGCTGCGGAGGAAAACTGTAAGGCAGGGCTATGGCAGGGCGGGCCGGGAGCTGTTACAATAAGGCCATAACCCAAGAGGAGGACAGCGATATGTCGTTACTGGAAGTACAGCACCTTCAAAAAATCTACACCACCCGCTTCGGCGGCACCCAGGTCACGGCCCTGGCGGACGTGAACTTCTCCGTGGAGCCCGGAGAGTACGTGGCCATTATGGGCGAGTCCGGCTCCGGCAAGACCACCTTATTAAATATCCTGGCGGCCCTGGACCGCCCCACCGCCGGGGAGGTCTTCCTGAGCGGCAGGGCCCTCTCCGACATCCGGGAGCGGGACCTGGCGGCCTTCCGCCGGTCCCATCTGGGCTTCGTGTTCCAGGACTTCAACCTGCTGGACACCTTTTCCCTTCAGGACAATATTTTCCTGCCCCTGGTGCTGGCGGGCCGGGATTACCGGGAGATGCGGGAAAAGCTCCGGCCCATTGCGGAGCAGCTGGGCATTGCGGAGATTCTGCCCAAGTACCCCTATGAGGTTTCCGGCGGGCAGAAGCAGCGCTGCGCCGTGGCCCGGGCCCTGATCACGGACCCCCAGCTGGTGCTGGCGGACGAGCCCACCGGGGCCCTGGACTCCCGGGCCTCCGACAACCTTCTGGAGCTGTTCGGGGAAATCAACCGGAGCGGGCAGACCATCCTCATGGTCACTCACTCCGTCAAGGCCGCCAGCCACGCCGGACGGGTGCTGTTCCTCCGGGACGGGCAGGTCTACCACCAGCTCTACCGGGGCGGCCAGAGCTCCGAGGCCCAGTTCGCCAAAATCTCCGACACCCTGACGGTGCTGACGCAAGGCGGTGAGCCCCGTGCGTAAGTCCGGCTTCTTTCCCCGCCTGGCCCTGGTGAACCTGGTGCGGAACGGGCGGTTTTACGGCCCCTACCTCCTCTCCTGCGTGGTGACGGCGGCCATGTACTACATTCTGCTGTTCCTGGCCTATAACGAGGGTTTGGACAGCGTCCGGGGGGCTATGTACCTCAAGAGCTTCGCGGGGGTGGGCTGCTTTGTGGCGGCGGGGCTCTCGGCGGTCATCCTGCTCTACGCCAACAGCTTTGTCATGAAGCGGCGGCAGCGGGAGCTGGGGCTTTACAACATCCTGGGGATGGAAAAGCGGCACATTGCCCGGACCTGCCTCTGGGAGACCCTGTTCTGTGCCGCCGTCACCCTGGCGGGGAGCGTGCCGCTGGGAATCCTGTTTTCCAAGGCGGTCATCCTGCTCCTTTTGAAGCTGGCCCGCGTCCCCGCCCTGTTCGGCATGGAGGTTTCCTCCCGGGGCGTATGGGAGACGGCCGTCCTGTTCGGCGCACTGTTCCTGCTGACCCTGCTGCAGAACCTCTTCCGCCTGAGCCGGACCAAGCCGGTGGATCTGCTCCACAGCGCCGCCGCCGGGGAGCGGGAGCCCCGGACCAAGTGGCTGCTGGTGATTCTCGGCGTGCTGACCCTGGGAGGCGGCTATTTCCTCGCCATCACTACGAAGAACCCCGTCGAGGCCATGATGCTCTTTTTCGGGGCCGTGTTCCTGGTCATCATTGGAACCTACTGCCTCTTTACCGCCGGGTCTGTCGCCATTTTAAAGCGCCTCCGGGCCAACCCGAAGTTTTACTACCAGACCCGGCATTTTACCGCCGTCTCCGGCCTTCTCTACCGGATGAAGCAGAACGCCGTGGGCCTTGCCAGCATCTGCATCCTCTCCACCATGGTGCTGGTGACGGTCTCCACCACCCTGGCCATGAACATCGGCCTGGAGGACAGCCTGAACGAGATGTTCCCTTACGACATCGAATTTATCCAGGACCTGGAGAACCAGCCGGGGGATCCCATGGAGAATATGGCGGAGATTCATGCCGCCGCCGAAGCCTCCGGCGGGTTTACCGAGTCCCGGTACTATACCCGCTACTGGGTCTACTGCGGCGTCCGGGGCGGCGAGGTCTCCCTGAACCTGGACCAGAACTGCCTCCGGACGGAGGTGGAGGTGGTGACGGCGGAGGACTACAGCCGCCTTACGGGAAAGCAGGTCATTCTGGCTCCGGACGAGGTGCTGGCCTGCCCCCGGAACCTCCCGGACTTCCCGGAGGAATTCACCATCTCCGCAAACTTTGGCGAGGTGGGCCTGTCCTTCCGCGTCCGGGAGGAAATCACGGAGGTCATCCGCCACGGCGTCACGACCCTGCTGGGCTCTGAGGATTCCAGCCTGTTCCTGGTGGTCGCCGGCCGGGAAACGGCGGAGCGGATCATGGACCTGGACACCTCCCGCAGCGCCCGGCAGTTCCGGGTGCAGATGAACCTCAGCGGGAAGGGTTATGACGAGAAGCTGGACCAGACGGAGGGGCTGGGCCTGGAGCTGAGCAAACGGGACGACGGCGTGGGCTTCATCAGCAAGCAGGACCAGGCCCAGGAGTATTACGCCATGTACGGCGGGTTTTTGTTCCTGGGAGTGTTCCTGGGGCTCCTCTTCCTGCTGGCCACGGTGCTGATTATCTACTACAAGCAGATTTCCGAGGGCTACGAGGACCAGCGGCGCTACCTCATCCTCCGCCAGGTGGGCATGAGCGGCCAGGAAATCCGGGCCTCCATCCAAAGCCAGATTCTGCTGGTGTTCTTCCTGCCCCTGGGGGCGGCGGGGCTGCACGTCTTCATGGCCTTCCCCATGCTCTCCAGAATGCTGGAGCTGTTCAACCTTTTTGACGTGAAGCTGTTTGCCCTCTGCGCGGCGGGGACGCTGGCGGCCTTCTGCCTGATTTACGCCCTGGTCTTCGCCCTGACGGCCCGGGCCTACGGGAAAATCGTGGGCGGAGGGAATTGAGCCCTCTCTTACCGGGCCCCGCCGGCGGACTTATGCGCCGGCGGGGCCCGGTTTTGAAATCTGTCAAAACCGTTAGATTTCCGAAAGAAGCCGGACAGATTTCCATAGTACAGTGGTTATGGCGGCGGGGAAGGGGAAAAATAACGAAGGGTAACAAAACTGTACCCTTTTTGTAACTCTTTTTTCCAGTAACCGGCGTATGCTTACGGAAAACCGTCGGGCCCGGCTCGAAAAAATTTCCCGTCCCCCTTGACAAGCTGTATCAACTGTATTATTATTGCTAATACGATAGTACAATGACACAGGGGAAAATTTTTCAGAAACCTTGAAGAATTCCCCCCGGCTGTCCCGTAATATACTTGAGACATGAGAAGCGAGGTCTGCCATGAAAATCTTGATTACATCCGACTGGTACATTCCCGCGGTGAACGGCGTGGTCACCTCGGTAAAAAATCTCCGCCGGGAGCTGGAGGACCGGGGCCACGAGGTCCGGGTGCTGACCCTGTCCCAGAACCGCCATTCCTATAAGCGGGACGGCGTGACGTACCTTGGCTCCGTGGCGGCGGGGCTGATTTACCCCGGCGCGCGCCTGCGGACCGCCCTGGCGGGGAAGTGGGTCCGGGAGCTTGTGGAGTGGGGCCCCGACGTGGTCCATTCCCAGTGCGAGTTCTCCACCTTTTTCCTGGCCCGGCGCATTGCCGAGGAGCTGGATATCCCCCTCGTCCATACCTACCACACGGTGTACGAGGACTACACCCACTATTTCTCTCCCAGCGTCCACTTCGGGAAGAAGGCCGCCGCCGTCTTCACCCGCTGGGCCGCCTCCCACACGGACTGCCTCATCGCCCCCACCGGGAAGGTGCGGCTGCTTCTTCAGGGCTACGGCGTGGAAAAGCCCGTCTTCGTGGTGCCCTCCGGCATCGACCTGCGGAGCTTCCAGAAAGAGCCGGACCCCCTGCGGCAGAACGTGCTCAAGGCCAGCCTGGGCATTCCCCTGGACCGGACGGTGCTGGTCTTCGTGGGGCGGCTTGCCGAGGAGAAGCGGGTGGACGAACTCCTCCGCTTTCGGGCGGACATGGGCCCCGGCGGCGTGACCCTCCTTCTGGTGGGAGACGGGCCGGACCGCGGGCGGCTGGAGGGCGCGGCCGCGGGCCTGGGCCTGGCCGCCCCGGACGTGGTCTTCGCCGGGATGGTCCCGGCGGAAGAGGTGGCGGAGTGGTATCAGCTGGGGGACCTGTTCGTCAGCGCCTCCACCAGCGAAACCCAGGGCCTTACCTACGCGGAGGCTCTGGCGGCGGGAGTCCCGGTCCTCTGCCGGGCGGACCCCTGTCTCCTGGGCGTGGTCCGGGACGGGGAGAACGGCTGGCAGTACCGGGACGAGGCGGACTTCCGCCGGAAGCTGGCGGACTTCCTGGCCCATCCCCGGCGGCGGGAGGCCCTGTCCCGAAGCGCCCGGGAGACCGGGGAGGAGTATTCCGCCCGGCGCTTTGGGGAGCGGGCGGAGGCCATTTACCTGAAGCAGATCGGGCGCGCCGCGCCGCGGAGGATTCCGGCATGAGGCAGCAGACCGTTCCAATTGAAAAGCGGGCGCTTCAGGCGGCGTCCCTGGCGGGCTTTGCCGTCTGCGTGGCGGTGGCCGTCTGGGGCTGGCAGACGGGGGTGCTGACCTCCCAGGAAAAGCTCCAGGAGCTGGTGGGCAAATGGGGCTTTGCCGGGGCGCTGCTGTTCGTGGCCTTTCAGGCGGTGCAGGTGGTGGTGCCCGTTCTGCCGGGGGGGCTGGGCTGCCTGGTGGGAGTGGTCCTCTTTGGGCCCGTCTGGGGCTTCACGTACAACTATGTGGGCATCTGCATCGGCTCCCTCCTGGCCTTCGCCGTGGCGAAGAACTGCGGGCGGCCCCTGCTGTACCTGCTGTTTTCCGAGAAAACCATTGAGAAGTACGACGCGTGGACCGAGAAGCGGGACCGCTTCGCCAAGCTCTTTTTCTGGTCCATCTTCCTGCCCATCGCCCCGGACGACTTCCTCTGCTACCTGGCGGGCACCACCAGCATGACCTGGAAGCGCTATACCGCCATCATCCTCCTGGGGAAGCCCTTCAACATCGCCCTGTACAGCATGGGGCTCGTGGCCTTGTGGAAGGTGCTGTTCCCGGGCTTTTAAAAAATGAACGCCGTCATAAAACGGCGGCTTTTGCGGAATACTCTCCATAGCGGCGGAAAAAGCGGGCGGGCCGCCCGCTTGGGTTTGTGCGCCCAAAATTGGAAAACCGCCGTCAAAAACAGGCGTGCCGCGGGCCGGAAAACCGCGGCGCCACAGCGGACGCAGGTCCTGCGCCTCCAGACGCGGACACGGGCTCAAACCACTGGGGCAGGGAGGCTGTATGCGTATTTACATTTACAGCGGCGGCGAGAAAATCGTCGGCCGCAGCGGCGTGGGACAGGCCATCCGGCACCAGCGGGAGTGCCTCCGGCGGTCCGGCGTGGCCACGACGGACCGCTGGACGGCGGACGCCGCCGCCGTTCACGTGAACACCATCCTGCCGGATTCCGTCCTGGCCGCCCTGGGGGCCAAGCTCCGGCGGCGGAAGGTGGTCTGGTACGGCCACTCCACCATGGAGGACTTCCGCTCCTCCTTCAAGGGATCCAACGCCCTGGCGCCTTTGTTCAAGCGGTGGATTACCTTTTGCTACAGCCTGGGAGACGTGGTGCTGACCCCCACGGAGTACTCCCGGCGGCTGCTGGAGGGCTACGGGCTGAAAAAGCCGGTGTACAGCATTTCCAACGGCGTGGACACGGAATTTTTCAGGCCGGACCCCGCCGCCCGCTCCGCCCTCCGGGCCCGGTATGGGCTGGAAGCGGGCGAAAAGGTGGTGGTCTCTGTGGGGCATATGATTGCCCGGAAGGGGCTCCCCGAGTTCCTGGAGCTGGCCCGGCGGATTCCGGAGGCGAAGTTCCTCTGGTTCGGCTGGACAAACCCCAGGCTCATTCCCCAGGAGATTGTCCGGGCCATGGAGGACGCCCCCGGCAACGTAATCTTCCCCGGCTTCGTGGGCCGGGAGGAGCTGCGGGAGGCGTATCAGGGGGCGGACGTATTCGCCTTCCTCAGCCGCGAGGAAACGGAGGGCATCGTGGTGCTGGAGGCTTTGGCCTGCGGCGTGCCCACGGTGCTGCGGGACATCCCGGTTTACGGCGGCTGGCTGGAGCATGGGGAAAACGTATACAAAGCGTCGAACGACGACGAATTTCAACGGATGGTATCCGGTCTGCTGGACAGGACCCTGCCGGACCTCACCGCCGCCGGGCGGGCGGTGGCGGAGTCCCGGAGCCTGGAGGAGGTGGGGAAGCGGCTGCGGGCCATCTATCTGGAGCAGAGGGTCCTGCCCCCGCTGCCCCAGGCCCTGCCGCAGAAGCAGGCCAGGGCGTGACGCGGAATATGCCGGAATACGGAGAGGACTGTCGAAGGGAGGCAGTCCTCTTTGTATTTGAAATGGGAAATCCGGCGAGGAAAGTTTTCCTTGACATTTCCCTGAATTCCGATATAATAAGTAAGCTTGCTGATGCAGGCGTATCCTTGCTCTCATCGGAGAATGAGGGCCATTTGTCCAAAAGGAGGTGCAAACATGGCAAAGGTTAATGCCAATTATGAGGTCGTGTATATCATCGACCCTGCACAGGGGGAGGAGAACATTGCCGCCCTTGTGGCGAAGTTCAAGACCCTGGCTGAGCAGAACGGCTCCGCTGTCGAGGTGGAGGAGTGGGGCGCCCGGCGCCTGGCCTATCCCATCAACTACAAGAACGACGGCTACTACGTGCTGATGAGCTTCACCAGCGAGCCGTCCTTCCCCAAGGAGCTGGACCGCGTTCTCGGTATCACCGACGGCATCATGCGTTCCCTGATCGTCTGCAAGGGCGAGTAAGGAGGGTCCCCGGATGCTGAACAAGATCATCATCATGGGCCGTTTGACCCGTGACCCCGAGCTTCGCCGCACCCAGAGCGGCACCGCCGTCACGTCCTTCTCCATCGCCTGCGACCGGGATTTCAAGTCCCAGAGCGGCGAGAAGGAGACGGATTTCATCGACGTGGTGGCCTGGCGTACCACGGCGGAGTTCGTGAGCAAGTATTTTGCCATGGGGCGCATGGCTGTGGTGATTGGCCGTCTCCAGCTCCGCGACTGGACGGACCGGGACGGGAACAAGCGCCGCGCCGCCGAGATTGTGGCGGACAGCGTGTACTTTGGCGACTCCAAGCCCGCCGATGCCCAGGCTGGCGGGAAGCAGACGTCTGCGGCCTCGTATGGCGGCGCTGCGGAACTGCCGGAGGACTTTGACCCCTTCTCGGAGGTCGACGCGTCGGACGGCGAGCTGCCGTTCTAACTACGACCCCATTTTGGGTCACAAAAGGAGGTTTTTTTCATGGCTATGGAACGTGATAACAACAAGCCCGCCCGTACCGGCGCGCCCCGGAAGCGCAGGAAGGTCTGTCAGTTCTGTGTCGATAAGTGCGAGCACATCGACTACAAGGACTCCGCCAAGCTGCG
>CATLJA010000026.1 GCA_949959305.1 uncultured Oscillibacter sp. | reverse complement strand
GCCCAACTGGGACTACAGCCTCGCCCTCTCCCCCAAGCCCAACCCCATGAGCAAGTTCACCGTCAAGGGCAGCCAGTACGAGCAGCCCCTGCTGGAGTTCTCCGGGGCCTGCGCCGGCTGCGGCGAAACGCCTTACATGAAGCTCCTCACCCAGCTCTTCGGCGAGCGGATGGTGGTGGCCAACGCCACAGGCTGCACCCAGGCATGGGGCTTCAGCGTTCCCAGCTATCCCTATACCACCAAGCCCAACGGGCGGGGACCCGCCCTCTCCAACTCCCTGTTCGAGAACAACGCCGAATACTCCCTGGGCATGGTCCTCAGCGTCCGCCAGCAGCGGCTCCGCCTCCAGCGGGAGGTCCGGGAACTGCTGGACGAAACCCGGGACGAGTCCCTGAAAGCCGCCCTCTCCGCCTGGCTGGAGGGCTTTGAGGACAAGGAGCGGACCCTTGCGCTCAGCGACGCGGTGATAAGCGCCCTGAAAAACACCGCCGAGACCGGGGAGAAAATCGAGGCCGTCCGCAGGGCCCAGGACCAGCTGGTGAAAAAGAGCATGTGGATGTACGGCGGCGACGGCTGGGCCTATGACATCGGCTACGGCGGCCTGGACCACGTGCTGGCCTCCGGGGAGGACGTGAACATCCTGGTTGTTGACACGGAGGTTTACTCCAACACCGGCGGCCAGTCCTCCAAGGCCACGCCCTTCGGCGCGGTGGCCCAGTTCGCCGCCGCAGGCAAGCGGACGGAGAAGAAGGATTTGGGAATGCTGGCCACCCAGTACCAGAACGTGTACGTCGCCTCCGTGGCCCTGGGGGCGGACCCCGCCCAGTACATCAAGGCCCTCCGGGAGGCGGAAGCCCACGACGGTCCGTCCCTCATCGTGGCTTACGCCCCCTGCATCAACCACGGCATTGTCAAGGGCATGGCCTGGGCGCAGGAGGAGGCCCGGCTGGCGGTCAAGAGCGGCTACTGGGTTCTCTACCGCTACGACCCCAAGCGGAAGGCCGAGGGCAAAAACCCCTTCATGCTGGACTTCAAGGAGCCCAAATACGACCTTCGGGAGTTCTTCATGGGCGAGGTCCGGTTCAACTCCCTCCAGCGAACCTTCCCTGAGGCGGCGGAGGCCCTGCTGACGGAGGCCCGGAACCAGTGCCGGAACCGCTGGGCCCGGTACACCCATCTGGCGGCCCAGGACTACTCCCGCCTGCTGGACGTGCTGGAGGACTATCCCATCCACGCGCAGGAAAAGGAATAACCGCCGGACCTTCCGCCTCCTCCATCAGCCCCGCGCCCCCCGGCGCGGGGCCGCCTTTTTCCTTTCAAAGCGGCTAATATTCACACAGAAAGTATAAATTTTCAGGCTGAACCTCAAGAAAACGCCTTTTTTCCTTGCCTTTTTCGATGGGTTAGTGTATAATATTGTTATAACAATCACAAAGGGGGAGGGAGTTCCATGAGCGGAAAGCTGGAGGATACCGTGGCCCTGTCCCGCGAAATCACGCATGGTTACTACGCCGGAAATTTAGAGCCCTATCTGTCCCGCCTCTGCTCCAAAAGCGTGTGGCTGGGCACCGGGGGACGGGTGCTGATTGGCGGCGACACCATCCGCTCCCGGCTGGAGGCCGGCGTGCCGCAGCGGACGAAGACCTACCATATTTTTCAGGAGGAGTACACGCCCCTGTCCCTCACGCCCCGCTGTCAGGCGGTGATGGGAGAGGTGCGGGCCTGCGTCCCGGACTGCCCGAACGAGGATACCGTCACCGCATCCTACACCTTCCTATACCAGCTCATCGGCACGGAGACCAAGCTGGTGCTGCTCCACGCCAACTACGAGTTTTTCCATCCCTTCTCCCTGGAGGAGGGGGGCCCCAAGCTGGAGATGTCCGCCTACCAGTTTGTCCGGGACATTCTGATGGAGGTTCCGCCGAAAAAGCGGCTGTCCGTCCCCTGCGGGAGTACGACGCTGTTCGTCCAGCCGGACATGGTCTTCTATGTGCAGAGCCGGAACCGGAAGGCGGAGTTCCACTGTGTGGACAAGGTCATCCAAAGCGACCTGGGCATCAGCGAGGTCAACTCCATGCTGCCGGAGACCTTCTGTCCCATTCACCGCTGCTACACGGTGAACAGCCGCTACGTCATGTCCGTCCGCCGCTATGAGGCGGCCTTAATCACCGGGGAGGCCCTGCCCATCCCCTTCCACAACTACATGCAGGTGAAGGCGGACCTGGAGCGCCGGATCACCGGATAACGCAAAACGCGGCGGGCCTTTCGGCCCGCCGTCCTCTTTGCTGTTCCCTCCCCCGCGCCTTGCCCGGGTTCCGGTTATATGCCCCGCAGCTCCCCGTCCAGCCAGGTGTCCCCGGGGGACAGCCGGACAGTGAAGGGCCGGGCGCAGTCCTCCGGGTACTTGCTCTGATGGAATTTGAAGAGGGTTTCCCCTCCCGGGAGCCCGCAGACAATCTCGATTTTGCCCCGGGGGTGGCTCATGGCGTAGCGCACCGCCTTGCCCAGGCCGTTCTGCCTGGACTTGGCGTCGTCCACAATTTTGACGCCCTCTTCCAGCGGCACCTGGAAGCGGCCCTTCACGCCGGTGACCGGGCGGCACTGGAAGATGTAGTAGGGCATGACCCCCAGCCGGACGAGGCCGGAGAGGAGCCTGCCCAGAGTCTCCCCGTTGTCGTTGATTCCCCGCATCAGCACCGTCTGGTTCCGCACCGGCACGCCCCGCTCAATCATGGCCCGGAGGGCCCGGGCCGCCTGTTCCGTCAGCTCCCGCGGGTGGTTGAAGTGGGTCACAAGGCACAATGTCTTCTTTTTTCCATACTCCTCAAACAGGGCCAGGAACTCCCGGTCCCCGTAGATGCGCTCCGGCAGGGTCACCGGCATCCGGGAGCCGAAACGGATGAGGTCCAGGTGCTCAATGGCGGTGAGCTCCCGGAGGTAGCGCTCCAGAATATGGTTGGGGTTCATGAACGCGTCCCCGCCGGAAACCAGGACGTTGTTAATCTCCTTGTGGGCGGACACGTAAGCCGCGGCCTCGTCCACCCGCTTATTCAGCTCCGCGTCGGTGAGGCCCACCATCCGCTTGCGGAAGCAGTGGCGGCAGTACATGGCGCACTGGTTGGTGGAGAGGAGCAGGGCCGTCTGGGTATACTTGTGCTGGAGTCCCTCCGCCATGGTGTTGTCCGCCTCGCCGCTGGTATCCGTCTCGCCGCCGGCGTCCAGCTCCGCCAGGGAGGGGACGCACATCCGGGCGATGGGGTCCTCCGGGTCCCCAGGGTCCACCAGGGACAGGTAATAGGGTGGAATCAGCATGGGATACCGCCGGATAACCTCGGCATGGCGGGCGGTTTCCTCCGGCGTCCATCCCAGGATGGGCGCCAGCTCCTCCGCCGTCCGGTATCCGTTCCTCAATTCGTTCTGCCAGCTCATTCGCTGCCACCACCTTTCCAAAAAGATAAAAAAAGCGCAGACCCGGCCCTGACCGTCCGGCTTCCGCGCTTTACATAAACGTTGTTTCGATCTTTTCAAATGAGAAAACTCAAATCAAATAAGACGCTTTAAACGGTGTTCATATAATGCCGAATGGTCCTCCCAATGACTGCGGCCCGCCGCCGGGCGGCGGAGCTCAATGTGCCGCAGATGTTATTTTATTTATTATAGCCGGAACTTCCAGAAAATTCAAGTACAATTTTATACTATCTGCCAGGCGCGGGCGCCGTCACCGCAAATCAGACATCCAATATACATATTCCGCTCCGCTCCCGCAGTCTTCGCCATGCTTTGCCAGCTTTATCAGCCACTTCACCTGCGGATACCCTTCCAGGAAGTTTCGAATCACAATCCCGTCCGCCAGGAGGGCGTCCGGCCGGCCGTCCCCGTCGAAGTCGCCGTCAAATACGGACGCTTCCATCCCCTCCCGCAGCTCTACGTCCGCTCCCTGGGAGTCATTGACGATATCCCCCTGTGAAAACAAATACACCGGAGCCCCGTCCTTTTCATCCACGGCGCAGAGTTCATTGAAATCCAGCCAAATCCGGGCCTTGTCCAGAGGTGCGGAGGCCCGGCATTTATCCTGCTTCATCCGGAGCTCCCCCCGGTATGGATAGGGATAAGCCTGTGCCATGTCAATTCCCTCCCCTCCGGGTAAGATTTCTTTTATTCTATCAGAATCCCCCGCCCGCTTCAAGCCCGCCGCCTCCGCGCGCTCCGGGTAAAGCCGCGCCCTTTCCAGGAGTATGGACAGCTCTTGGAAAGGGTGTTTTTCTGCCAGCCTGGCTTCCTGCGCCTTTTCCCCTTTCTGACAAATCCCCAGCCGGCGGCGGACCCCGAGGTATACCGCCTGGTGTTCCATGCCGTTCCTGCTATTATATAAATACGGCCGCGGCGGTTCGCGGACCAGCCGAACCCAATGCCGTCCCGCATCCCCGGGGCGGGCCGGCGTCTTTGCCCATAGGGCGGACAACCCCCTCATCTTCAACGAAAAGAGGTTTTTTATCATGAACACGACACTGCCCGAAAACCAGGCCCTGCCCCAGAAAAAGCGGAGCTGGCTTCTGCCAGTTCTGGCCGGGGCGTCCCTGCTGCTGGCCGCCGCGGCCATCGGCGTGCTCCTTTCCGCCCAGCGGACAGACGGCGCTCTGGAGCTGGACAACAACGCCACCATCGGCGTCCCGCCGGGCGTCGACCCTGCCCAGCGGCAGGCGGAGCTCCAGCGGCAGCTGGACGAGAGCATGATCTCCTTCTCCATCAATACCAGCCCCATTTTTGCCACCGGAGGGTCTGAGGGCAACCTGATGCTGGAGAACCCGGAGAACAACGCCAAGCTCCTGGTGGTGGAAATCTACATCGACGCCACGGAGGAGCTGGTCTACCAATCCAAGGCCATCCCCGCGGGATCTTACATTGAAAATGTCCGCCTGGACAAGCTTCTGGAGCCCGGTGAATATCCGGCTACGGCCTATTTCAAGGCCTACCGGGAGTCGGACCAGACCTATATTGGCCAGGCGGGCGCCTCCATCAACATCACCGTCCTCACATAAATCCGGCCGTCCTTTGCAGATACAGAGAAAAAGGAGAGATATTTATGAAGCAAAAAAAGTTCCGCATGTTCCTTCTGACCGTCCTGACCGTCAGCCTGCTGGCTACCTGCGCCTATGCCGCCGGGGACTATCAGACGGCCAACGTCCCCATCGGCTCCTCCAGTGAGGTTGTGATGGACGGCGATATCCAGCCCACCCTGATGAGCGTCACCATCCCCGCCTACGTTCCCTTTACCGTAAGCCGCGCCCTGGAGGGGAGCAACAAGGTCATCTCCCCCCGCATCACCATGTCCAACCTCTCCGGCACCCCCGTGACCGTCAACGTCGCCTACGCCCGGGTGGACTTGAGCGGCCTTCGGAACACCGCCTGGAGCAGCAGCGGAATCGTGCAGCCCAACCAGATCGCCGTCGGCTTCCAGCCGGAGACCGTGGAAAACCAGATGCCCGTCTCCCTGAGCGACCCCCAGTGGCTGGCCCAGGGGCCCCAGTCCCTGAACATCGCGGACCTGTATGCCTATAGCAGCTCCACGGTGTACGTAGTGGGTGCGCTGGGCAACCAGGTCCCCGGAGAGGGCTCTTTCACCGTAATCCCCACCTTCGTCGTACGCCCTGTGTAACGCGCAAATTCCTTTGATTTTTATAGAGGGCAGAAACGCCTCATACCAGTATCACAGCGCTTTTCCGCGGGCCCTATAAATGAGCCCATCCCAACACTGTATCTGCAAATGTAGGCACACAGCCGGGAGAGAACCTCTCCCGGCTGCCAGCCTGCCGCTGCGCACGCCCTTGGGGCTCCCTGCCGGAAGGGCGTGCCATCCTACTCTTTTCCGCGGGGTGAAACCGATATGCTGCCATACATATTCCTGATCGCCGCCAGCCTGGCCGGCGGACCGCTGCTGGCCAGATATCCCAAGCGGCGGCGGACCTTTCTCCTCCTTTTCGGCCTCGCCTGCTGGCTGCTGGCCTCGCTCCGGTATGTCACTGGCTTTGACTACCGCTCCTATGAGACTTTCTTTCAGCGCACCGCGGACACCGGCCTGTCCGGCCTGCTGACGCTTCGGGGACAGGAGCTGGGCTACCGGGCGCTGAACCTGGCTGTGGCCCTGGCCGGAGGCGATTACCGGGCCTTCCTTTTTGTATTCCACCTTCTCCTGACCGCGCTGGTCTTCCTCTGGATTGAACGGTATTCCCCCTCTGCCTGGATGAGCGCATACCTCTTTGTGACCCTCCAGTATTTCGCCCTGAGCATGAATCTGATGCGGCAGGCCCTGGCCGCCGCCATCTTCCTGTGGACCTATCCCCATCTTCGCGGCCGGCGGCTCCTCCCCTTCTGCGGCATTGTACTGCTAGCCGCCTGTTTCCACCGCTCGGCGCTCTTCATGCTCCCCTTTTACCTCCTTCTGCGCCTCCCTGTCTCCGCGCTGTACTATGGATTGGCGCTCCTCCTCACGGGGCTGGCCTATCTTTTTGCCGACCCGCTGCTGCAATTTGTCACGGGCCTCCTGCACGTATACCAGGGCTATCCCGGCAGGATATACTGGCAGGCAAACACCTGGATATACCTTCTCTTTCCCCTGGGGTGCTTCCTGTTCGCATGGCCGCTGCTGCGGCGGGCGGCGCGGGACCCCGCCGCGTCCCCGGTCCTGGCCAACAGCGTGTTCTGCTCCCTGCTGATTCAGCTCTTTATCACCCGCCACTTCATCCTGGAGCGTCTGTCCATCTACGCGGCCATCCTCTCCCTGGCGGCCCTGCCGGAGGCGGCGCTCATACCGGAGGGCAAACGCTCTTCCAGGGCGCGGACCATCCTTCTGGCGGCCGGAGGGCTGGCCTATTTCCTCTTTGCGGTCCAGCAGGGCTTTCACGGCGTTTACCCCTACCACGGCGTCTGGGACCGGGCAATTTCCCCATAAACCAGGCCATGCTTGAAAATTGGCAAAGAGCCGGCGTGGTATTCCACGCCGGCTCTTTTAATCCATGATATCGACGGAGACCTTGACGCCCTCCCGCTGGGCGCGGGAGCGTATCACGGTGCGGATTTCCTTGGCGATGCGGCCCTGCCGCCCGATGACCTTACCCATGTCGTCGGGGGCGACGCGCAGCTCCAGAGTCAGCTCCTGATTGCCGGAGACGGTCTCTGTGACGGTGACCGCGTCCGGGTCGTCCACCAGGTTCCGGGCGATATAGAGCAGCAAGTCCTTCATGCGCCGCCCTCCGAATCAGAGGACATCCACTTTTTTCAGCAGAGCCCGGACGGTATCAGTGGGCTGGGCGCCGGACTTGATCCAGGCCTGGGCCCGCTCCGCGTCAATTTTGATCTCGGCGGGAGAGACGCAGGGATTGTACGTACCGATCTCCTCAATGAAGCGGCCGTCCCGGGGGAAGCGGGAGTCCGCCACCACGACCCGGTAAAAGGGAGCCTTCTTCGCGCCCATGCGGCGCAGTCTGATCTTGACCATGCTGTTGTACCTCCAAAAGTTTTTAAATAGTTTGATTTATTATAAATGCTGCATTTTATGGCTGGAAATGCTTCGCACTTATAGCTTAACGGAACCGTTTCTTCCGGCCGAAGCCGTGGAGCCGGGAGGGGGCCTTCCCCATGCCGCCAAGGCCGGGAATCCGCCCGCCCCTGGTCATCTGCTTCGTCAGCTCCCGCATCATGTCGAACTGCTTCAAGAGCCGGTTCACGTCCACCACCTCCAGGCCGCAGCCGGAGGCAATCCGCTTTTTCCGGCTGGCGTTCAGCACCTGGGGGTTTTCCCGCTCCAGCGGGGTCATGGAGAGGATGATGGCCTCGGTCCGGGCCATGGCCTTCTCGTCGATGGACGCGCCCTGGAGCTGTCTGCCGAGGCCCCCGGGCATCATGCCCAGAAGCTGGCTCAGGTCTCCCATGCTTTTGAGCTGCTGGAGCTGGTCGTAATAGTCCTGGAGGGTGAAGCGGTTCTTCCGCAGCTTCTCCTCAATCTTGGCGGCCTGCTTCTCGTCGTAAGCCTGCTCCGCCTTCTCGATGAAGGAGAGCATGTCGCCCATGCCCAAGATGCGGGAGGCCATGCGCTCCGGGTGGAATGCCTCAATCATGTCCAGCTTCTCGCCGGTGCCCGCGAATTTGATGGGCTTGCCCGTGGCCGCCCGGATGGACAGCGCCGCGCCGCCCCGGGCGTCGCCGTCCAGCTTGGTGAGTATCACGCCGTCGATGCCCAGGGCCTCGTCAAAGGCCGAGGCGGCGTTCACCGCGTCCTGGCCGGTCATGGCGTCCACCACCAGCAGAATCTCGTTGGGGCGGACGGCGGCCTTCATCCGTTTCAGCTCGTCCATCAGGGTTTCGTCTACGTGGAGCCGTCCGGCGGTGTCCAGGAACACCATGTCGCTGCCGTGGTCCCGGGCGTGGCGGATGGCGTTTTCCGCGATTTTCACCGGGTCGCCCTGACCCTCCTCAAAGACCGGGAGGTTCAGCTGCCCGCCTACAACCTTCAGCTGCTCGATGGCGGCGGGGCGGTACACGTCGCAGGCGGCCAGCAGCGGCCGCTTCTGGTACTGCCTGCGCATCAAGCCGCCCAGCTTGGCGGTGGTAGTGGTCTTGCCCGCGCCCTGGAGGCCCACCATCATCACCACGGTGGGTCCGTTGTTGGCCATGGCAATTTTGGCGCCGGCGCCGCCCATGAGGCCCGTCAACTCCTCGTTGACGATTTTTACCACCTGCTGGGCGGGGGTGAGGCTGTCCAGCACGTCGGAGCCCACGGCCCGCTCGGTGACGGAGGCCACAAACTCCTTGACCACCTTGTAGCTCACGTCAGCCTCCAGCAGGGCCAGGCGGACCTCCCGCATGGCCTCCCGGACGTCGTTTTCCGTCAGGCGGCCCTTGCCCCGGAGGCGCTTAAAGGCGGCGTTCAGTTTTTCGGTCAATCCTTCAAATGCCATAAGCTCATTCCTTCAGCGCGGCGGCTTCCCGCCGGATGATATCCGCCAGCTCCGTCAAGCGCCTGTCCTCATAGTAGCGGTAGTTGAGGGTGGTGATTTCCTCGGCGGCTCCGGCGATGGCGTCCACGTGGGCCGCCCGGGCGAGGAAGCGCTTGATGATGCCGGTTTTGTCCTCCACTTCCTGCATGGCGGCCTCCGCCCGGACAATCACGTCCCGGACGCCCTGGCGGGAGATGCCGGCGTTTTCGGCAATCTCGGCCAGGGAGAGGTCCTCATTATAATAAAGGTCGAAGAACTCCTTCTGCCGCTCCGTCAGGAGCTCGCCGTAAAAATCAAAGAGCATGGTCATGCGGTAGGTCTGATTCTTCACAGGCGGGCCCCCTCTCCGTCATGTAAAGTTCACAAGCTTTACAACGTTGCTTAGTTTACAGGAAAACGGGGGAAATGTCAAGGGGAAAATTTGCGTGTTCCTTGCTTCCGGCCTCTTCCCAAAGAGCGCTCTTGTCATAGAGGTCCATTTCTGGTATACTGTTGCCTCTGGCAGGGAGCGGGAACAGGCCCGCTCCCCAAAGCGGAACGCGGGGGGGTGCTGGATTTTGTACCGCATTTTAATTGTGGAGGACGACGGCGTCATCGCCGGAGCCGTGAAGCGGCATCTGGAGAGCTGGGGCTATCAGGTGGCCTGCGTCCAGAGGTTTGACGCCGTGCTGGCGGAGTTTACAGCCTTCGACCCCCAGCTGGTGCTGCTGGACATCTCCCTGCCCTTCTTCAACGGCTATCACTGGTGCCAGGAGATTCGCAAGGTATCCAAGGTCCCCATCCTGTTCCTGACCTCCGCTTCGGACAACGTGAACCTGGTCATGGCCATGCAAATGGGCGGGGACGATCTGCTGGCCAAGCCCTTCGACCTTCAGGTCCTCTCCGCCAAGGTTCAGGCCATGCTGCGGCGGGCCTATGACTTCGCCGCGGCCCCATCCCTGCTCTCCTGCGGCGGGGCGGTGCTGAATCCCGCCAACGGGACGGTCACCGTCCACGGCCGCCGGGTGGAGCTGACGAGGAACGAAGGCAGGCTTCTCCAGCTCCTGCTGGAGAAGAAGGGGCGGATTGTCAGCCGGGACGCCATGATGACCGCCCTGTGGGAGTCGGACAGCTTCGTGGACGAGAACACCCTGTCCGTCAACGTGAACCGCCTGCGGCGGAAGCTGGAGGCGGCGGGACTGCCGGATTTCATCCGCACGAAGAAGGGCGCGGGCTATCTGGTGGAGGATGAGACTGTATGAAAATCCTGTGCGCGTACCTTTTTCGGCATCGGAAGCTTCTCGTGCTGCTGGCGGGGTGCCTGGCCGTCTGCTCCACTGTTTTCAGTCTGTACGGCCTGCCCCTGGAGTCCGTGGGCTACGCCTTTGCGCTGTGCCTTGCCCTGGGGATTGCGCTGTTTGTCCCCAGCTGTTTTCAGTTTCTCCGGCGGCACCGGGAGCTGAAGGGGCTGCTGGTCCAAATCCGCGAAAAGGCGCTTCCCCTGCCGCCGCCAAGGGGACTGCTGGAGGAGGATTACCAGGCTCTGCTCCGGGCTCTGGCCTCGGAGCGGGCCGCCCTGGCCCTGGAGACCCGGAACCGTGTTCAGGACATGACGGACTACTACACCCTCTGGGCCCACCAGATCAAAACCCCCATCGCCGCCATGGGGCTGCTCCTCCAGGAGGAGCCCCGGCCGGAGCTGGAGGGGGAGCTTTTGAAAATCGAGCAGTATGTGGAGATGGTCCTTGGCTACCTGCGCCTTGGCAGCGACTCCACGGATTACGTCTTCCGCAGCTGCGATTTGGACGCGCTGCTGCGCCAGTCCGTGCGGAAGTACGCCCGGCTGTTCATCCTGAAAAAAATCTCCCTGGACTTTCAGGAGACGGGGAAGACGGTGCTGAGCGACGGGAAGTGGCTGTCCTTTGTCATAGAGCAGCTGCTGTCCAACGCGGTGAAATACACCCCCGAGGGGGGCCGCGTCCGCATCTATGGCGACGGGGAAACCCTGGTCATCGCCGACAGCGGCATCGGCATCCAGCCGGAGGACCTTCCCCGGGTCTTCGAGAAGGGCTTTACCGGCTTCAACGGCCGGGAGGACAAGAAGTCCACCGGCATCGGCCTCTACCTCTGCCGCCAGGTGCTGGACCGGCTGAACCATGATATTTCCATCTCCTCCCGCCCCGGGCAGGGAACCCTGGTGCGGCTGGATTTGAGCCGCCGGCGGAGAGGGGTGGAGTGATGGCGGTCATCAAACGGCTTATTCTGCCGGAGGAGGACGGCTCCGCCGTCCGGCACATTCTCCGGGCCAGGCTCCACTTCTCCTCCCACGCCGTCTCCCGGCTGGCCCACGGCGGGGCGTGCATCTTTGTCAACGGACAGCCCGTCCACACACCCCACATTCTCCGGGCCGGGGACGTGCTGGAGGTGGAGACGGAGGACCGCAGGCCCCCCAGAACCGCCGTCACGCCGGGAAACTGGCCCCTGCCGGTGGTCTGGGAGGACGAGCACCTGCTGATCATAAACAAGCCCGCGGGCATGACGGCCCATGCCTCCAACTTCCTTCCCGACACCCCCACGGTGGCGGGAGCCCTGGCCTGGAGCCGGGGGACGGGCTTTATTTTCCACCCCGTGAACCGCCTGGACAAGGGCACCACCGGGCTGATGGCAGTCGCCAAGAGCGGCTACGTCCACGACCTGCTCCGGCGGCGGCTCCATACGGAGAGCTTCCGGCGGGAATACCGGGCGGTCTGCGCGGGCTGCCCCGTCCCGGAGCGGGGGACGGTAAGCGCCCCCATTGGGAGGGACGAGGCGTCCGCCGTGGCCCGGAAGGTCCGGCCGGACGGCTCCCCCGCCGTGTCCCACTACGAGGTCCTGGCAAAAGGGGACGGCCTGAGCCTGCTGGCCCTCCGGCCGGAGACCGGGCGGACCCACCAGCTGCGGGTCCACATGGCCTTTCTGGGCTGCCCCCTGGCGGGGGACTGGCTCTATGGACTGGAGGACCCGGAGCTCATTCCCCGGCCCGCCCTGCACTCCTGCTCGATGGCGCTGGAGCATCCCGTCACCGGGGCGCGGGTGGAGGTCTCCGCCCCCCTGCCGGAGGATATGGCGCGGCTTCTGCGGGAGCGGTTCCCGAAGGGGACGGCGGTTTAAAGGCGATTATAACCACGGGCATAGCCCGTGGTTTTCTTTCTTGCAAAAAAGAGCGGCCGGCCAATGGCCGGCCGCTTTGCGCCGTTACGCCAGCTCCGCCAGCCCCGTATAAAGCTGGTGGTAGCGCCCCTTTTGTTCCAGGAGGCTGTCGTGGTCGCCCCGCTCGATAATCTCCCCCTGCTCCAGGACCATGATGGCCTTGGCATTGCGGACGGTGGAGAGCCGGTGGGCAATGACGAACACCGTCCGGCCCGCCATGAGGCGGTCCATGCCCTTTTCGATGAGCTTCTCCGTCCGGGTGTCGATGGAGCTGGTGGCCTCGTCCAGAATCAGCACCGGGGGATTGGCGCAGGCCGCCCGGGCGATGTTCAAAAGCTGCCGCTCCCCCTGGCTGAGGCTGCCGCCGTCCCCGGAGAGCACCGTCCGGTAGCCCTGGGGCAGGTGGCGGATGAAGCCGTCGGCTCCCGCCAGGCGGGCGGCGGCCTCCACCTCCTCATCCGTGGCGTCCAGGCGGCCGTAGCGGATGTTGTCCGCCACGGTGCCGGTGAACAGGCGGGTGTCCTGAAGCACCACCCCCAGGGACCGCCGCAGGGACTCCTTGGCGATGTCCCGGACGTCGATGCCGTCGTAGGTGATGGTCCCCCCCTGGATTTCATAGAAGCGGTTGATAAGGCTGGTGATGGTGGTTTTCCCCGCCCCGGTGGAGCCCACGAAGGCAATCTTCTGCCCGGGCTTGGCGAACAGGGACACGTCGTGGAGGATGGTCCGGCCCTCCTCATAGCCGAAGGTCACGCGGTCAAACCGCACGTCTCCCCGGAGGGGAACCAGGGTCCCGTCCGGCTTCAGCCAGGCCCAGGCGTTCGTGTCCCGGTGGACCCGGGTGAGGGTCCCGGACGCGTCCTCCGCCGCCCGGACCAGACGGACTTGGCCCTCGTCAGGCTCGGGCGGGGTCTCCATAATTTCAAAGATGCGCTCCGCGCCGGCCACGGCGGAGAGAAGGGTGTTTACCTGCTGGGAAATCTGGGTGATGGGCTGGCCCACCTGCCGGGAGTACTGGAGGAAGGCCGCCAGGCCCCCCAGGTCGCCGTTCCGGATGGCCAGGAGCCCCCCCACGCAGCAGGTTACGGCGTAGTTGATATAGTTCAGGTTCCCCATGGCGGGCATCATCATCCCGGCGAAAATCTGCGCCCGGGTGGCGGCGGAGCGGTAAGCCTCGTTCCGTTGCTGGAAGCCCGCCCGGGCCTCTCTCTCGTGGTTGAAGACCTTGACCACCTTCTGTCCCTCTATCATCTCTTCAATATAGCCGTTAATCTCCCCCAGGGCGTTCTGCTGCTGGGCAAAATAGCGGCGGGAGCGGGAGCCGATGACCTTCACCACCAGCAGCATCACCGCCAGGGTGGCAAAGGTAATCAGGGTCAGGGCGGGGCTGAGGACCAGCATCATGGCGATGGTTCCGGTGAAATTCAGCGCGCAGGAGACGAGGCTTCCAAAGCTGTTGTTCAGGGCCTCGGAAACGGTCTCGATGTCGTTGGTGTAGCGGCTCATCAGCTCGCCGTGGGTGTGGGCGTCAAAGAATTTCAGGGGCAGGTCCTGCATCCGGCTGAACAAGTCCGCCCGGATTTTCGCCACGGTGGTCTGGGAGATGTGGACCATGACGCGGCTGTAGCCGAAGGAGCAGGCCGCGCCCACTATATACACCAGGGCCATGACCGCCAGCATTTTGGCAAGGCCCGGGAAGTCGCCGGGGAGGATATAGTCGTTTATCAGGGGGCGGATTAAATAGGAGCCGCCCACGGTGCAGGCGGAGCTGGCCACCAGCAGCGCCGCCACCAGAACCAGGTGCGGCTTATAGCGGCCAAGATACCGCATCAGCTTCCCCAAAGTGGCCCGGATGTTTCTGGGCTTCCGGAAGCCGCCGGAGCCTCCGGGGCCGTGAGGGCCGCGTCCGTGTTCAGCCATCTATGCTCCCTCCTTCCTGCTGGGACTGATAGACCTCCCGGTAAATGGAGCAGGTCTTCATCAATTCCTCGTGGGTCCCCTGGGCCGCGACGCGCCCGTTGTCCATCACCAGAATCAAATCCGCCTCCTGTACGGAGGCCACCCGCTGGGCGATGATGAGCTTGGTCGCGTCCTTCAGCTCATTGGCAAAGGCCGCCCGAATCTTCGCGTCCGTGGCGGTGTCCACGGCGCTGGTGGAGTCGTCCAGAATAAGGACCCCGGGCTTTTTCAGAATGGCCCGGGCAATGCAGAGCCGCTGCTTCTGCCCGCCGGAGACATTCACGCCTCCCTGGCCCAGGTCCGTGTCCAGCCCCTGGGGCATCCGCTCCAAAAACTCGTCGGCGCAGGCGGCGCGGCAGGCGGCCCACAGCTCCTCCTCCGTTGCCTGGGGATTGCCCCAGAGAAGGTTTTCCCGGATGGTGCCGGTGAACAGCGTGTTCTTTTGCAGCACCATGCCGACGGACTCCCGCAGCCGCTCCATGGTATAGGCCGCCACGGGCTTTCCGCCCACGGAAACCGTACCCCGGTCCGCCTCGTAGAGCCGGGGAATCAGGGAGACCAGGGAGGTCTTGCCGCTGCCGGTGCCCCCCAGGATGCCCACGGTTCTGCCGGAGGGGATATGGAGGCTGATATCCTTCAGAATCCACTCGGGGCTCTCGCTGCTGTACTTGAAAAACACGTGGTCAAAGTCGATGGAGCCGTCCGCCGGGCCGGCGGGGAGGCCGTTTTCAACCGCCTCCGCCCCGCCGTCGGTGATGGCGGGGGTTTCGTTCAGCACCTCCGCCACCCGCTTGGCGCAGGCCACGGTGCGGGTCAGCATCATGAAAATCATGGAGACCATCATCAGGGACATCATAATCTGGGTGATATAGGTGAAATAGGTAATGAGCTTCCCGGCCTCCAGGGTCCCGGCGTAGACCATCTGCCCGCCGAACCACATGACGGCGATGATGGTGCCGTAGACAATCAGCATCATGATGGGCATGTTGATGACCACCTTGCCGAAGGCCCGGAGGGAGGTGCTTTTCAAATCGCCGTTTTTCTCCGCGAACTTCTCCCGCTCGTGGTCCCCCCGGACGAAGGATTTCACCACCCGGACGCCCGCCAGGTTCTCCTGCACCACCAGGTTCAGCGCGTCGGTCTTCTCCTGGAGGGAGCGGAACAGGGGCCCGGTGGTCATCAGCAGGACGGACACCACCGCCAGCAGCAGCGGCAGGGCCACCAGGAAGATGTTGCTGAGCCGGTAGCTGATGCGGATGGAGAAGAACAGGGCGGAAACCAGCATCACCGGGGCCCGGACCATCAGGCGCATGGACATCATCAGGGACATTTGCAGGTTGTGCACGTCGTTGGTCAGCCGGGTCACCAGGGAGGCGGTGGAAAACCGCTCGATGTTGGAAAAGGCGAAGGTCTGGATATGGTCGTACTCCGCCCGGCGGAGGCTGGCCCCAAAGCCCATGCCGGCGACGGAGGAGGCCACCGCCGCGCCCAGGCCAAACAGCAGGGAAGCCACCGCCAGGGCCACCATCAGCCCCCCCTTGCGCAGGATGAAGGACTGGTCCCCATTGGCGACGCCAATGTCCACAATGTCGCTCATCACCAGCGGAATCAGCAGCTCGAAGACGGCCTCCATGGCGCTGCACGCCACGCCCGCGGCAATCCACAGGGCGTAGGGCCGGGCATAGGGCCAGAGTTTGTTTCTCATGTCTTGGAATCCTCCTTGAGATTTTGAATCACGCGGCTCAGGAGGGCCGCCAGGGTCTCCCTCTCCTCCGGGGTAAACCCCCGGACCATGGCCTCCTCCACGTCCAGAAAGCTTTTTTGGAACAGGGCCTGCTGCTCCGCCCCCTTCTCCGTCAGGGTGATGAGGCGGCGGCGGGCGTCGGAGCCGCTGACGGAGCGGCGGACCAGGCCCTTTTCCTCCATCCGGTCCAGAAGGCCGTTGACGGTGGAGGGCTTTACCCGCAGATAGCCCGTCAGCTCATGCTGGAGGGCGCGGCCCCCCTGCTGATGGAGGTACAGCAGAATGTGGGTCTGGCCCGGCGTCACGTCATACCGGGAGACCCGGGCGTCCATGGCGGCCTTGGACATCTGGGCCGCCCAGCCCAGAGTGGGCCCCAGGCTCCGGTGGCAGTCGTTCATCACAAAGCTCCTTCCGCGTCCCCGGAGGGACAAGGTCGTTAGCACACTAAAAATTAGCATGCTAAATATTAGCACAGGCCGCCGGAGCTGTCAAGAACAAAATCTGGATATTTTTTGAACGATTTGTAAATATAAGGGCGCGAAATTTGTCGGTTGTAAACAAAGTGTGAAGGTTGGAGGAAAGCCGTTGACAATTCGCGGACCTGCCGTTATGATAAACCCAACAAGCGCGAGGCGCTTGCTGGCCCCACCATTTTCCCTCTCCTTTCTCTATACCATACAGGAAAGCGGGCAGTCCGTTCGGACTGCCCGCTTTCCTGTTTCCGCGCCCCGCGCCGGACAGGCGAAGGGCGGATCGCCTCCCTTTTTCTACTCGGGGGGATTGTCCAAATCCAGGATATACCGCTCGTAGGCGTTGATGACGGTGGTCTCTCCCCGGTGGAGAACCCGGGGGATGTTGAACCCATAGTTCACATGGTAGTGTCCATGGACCAAATACTTCGGCTGGTACCGATCCACCAGGTCCAGAAGGCACGCGAAGCCCTGGTGGGCGTAGTCCTCCCCGTCCCCATAGCCCAGCATGGGCGAGTGGGTCAGCACGATGTCCACGCCTCCCGCCCGCCGCAGCCGCCAGCGGAGCCGCCGGACGCGGCGGGCCATCTGGGCCTCCGTGTACTGGTGGGGCCCGCCGCTGTAGGCGATGCTGCCCCCCAGGCCCAGGATGCGCAGGCCCTTCACCGTCACCAGCCGGTCCTCCGCGCACTCGCAGCCCTCCGGGGGGTGCTGCTCATAGGTCTTGTCGTGGTTCCCATGGACGTAGAGCAGGGGCTTCCCCGTCATGGTCACCAAAAACGTGAGATACTTGGAGCTCAAATCCCCGCAGGAGAGAATCAGGTCGACGCCGTCCAGCCGGCCGGGCCTATAATAATCCCACAGGTATTCGCTCTCTTTGTCGGACAGTAACAGCAGCTTCACAGGATGGGGTCCTCCTTTTCCGGGGGAATGGCGTCCCGGTAGACGCCCTGGAGCCGCGCGAGGGGACGGGCCATGGGCAGCAGCTCCTCATACCGGGGCAGACGGCCGTGGACGCAGTCCAAAAGGGTATCCATATGAAGGATTTTCTCCGGCGAAGCCTCGGGGAAGGGCTGAATGGAGCCGTCGGCAATCCCCTTGCGGAGGATGCCCGCCAGCTGGCGGACCCCGGCGGGGAGGTCGTCTCCCAATAGGATGTCCACCGCCCGGCTGTTCATTCCCCACCAGTAGTTCACCGCCTGGCCCTCCGGGGCGGCCAGCGCCTCCCAGCCCCCCTCCAGAACGCTGCGGACCAGGTTTGTGTAGACGTTCCCCCAGTGCCAGTAGGGGGAGGCCAGGGAGTGAAATTTCCCGTTCTCGATGCGGCACAGGCCCCAGGGCTCCCGGATGCGGTCCGGCGTGGGGATGTCCCGGTTGGAAATCAGGGAGACCCCCTCCCAGGCCAGGGCGTCCATGGCGTCCTCCTCCACGCAGGACCAGCGGAGAACAATCTCCGCCCGGGGATTGGTGAGCTGCGCCCCCAGGGCGAAGGCGTTGATGCTGGCGGGAACGCCGAAGATGGGGCTGCTGGCCACATATCCGATGCGGCCGCTGCGGCTCAGGGCCCCGGCGACGGCCCCGGCGATGTATTTTGCCTCGTAAATGCGGCTGTAATAGGTACGGACCCCGGCGTAAGGCATGGAAACGGAGCAGTTCAGGATGCGGACCTCCGGGTGCTTCGCCGCGGCCTTCCGGCAGGCCCCGATCAGCGGCGGCGTGATGGCGAAGATAAGCTGGGCCCCGTTTTCGATGGCTTCCTCCATGGCGGCCTCCGCCTCCTCCCCGGGACGGACGCCGTAAAAGACCGCAGTCTCCACCCGGTTCTCCAAAACCGTTTCCAGGTACTCCCGCCCCAGGTCGTGGGCCCGGGCCCAGTCGCTCTGCTCCGGCATCTGGTCGCTGATGAAGGCCACGCTGAGCCGGCCCACCTGCTTGGGCTTGAAAATGCGGCCCAGGAGGTTGTTCTCCCTGGCCTCCGGCGCGTCCGTGCGGACGGCGATGGGCTCCGAAAGGGCCTTGATGTCCGGCCAGACGGCCTTGACGCTTTTTAGAAGCTCCGCCGGGGACAGGGCGATCAGATCGTCGAAGCTGTAGACCTTCAGCCACACCAGCATGGCGTCCGCCGTGGTGATGGGCAGCTCCCCGCCCCCCAGCTTCAAAAAGGGCTCCTGAAAATAGGTGCAGCCCGCGGCGAAGCGGCGGCGCTCGTCCTCCGTCCAGACGTGCTCCGGCTCATAGCCCAGGGCCTTCTGGAGCTTGACAAAGCTCCCCGCCCGGGTAAAGCGGGCCCGGTACAGCTTCGTCTTTGGGAAGGATTCCATAAAGTCGTAATAGGCCGCCACCGCCGGGTCCTCCGTCCAGACGGGAACCATGCGGACGACGTAGGCGGAGATGGTGGGCGCGCCGTAGCTCCGCAGGACGCTGACCCGCTTGTTCCCCTCCTGGACGTAAAAGCGGCCGAAGTACTCATAGCACCGGATGGGGTCCCGGATGCCCTCGTCCCCCAGGTGCGCCTCGCAGAGGCTGACCCACTTCCCGGCGAACTCCGTGTCCGGGTCCAGCAGGGGCAGGAAGTCCGCCGAGAAGGCGGAGCGCCGCCCCGCCGTCTTGGTGCCCACGATCTGGCTGATGGGAATTTCCATGACTCCCAGCTCCGTCTGGCCCGCCACCATGGAATCGCTGATGATCTCGTCCAGAACCTGGGGATAGGGATAGCGGCCCCGGAGCAGGGCCTCCTTATAGGCTTTGCGGCCCTGTTTCAGGGCGCTTGTGTACTGGGACATTGCCTCTTGCCGGCTCATGCGGATTTCCTCCCTTGCGCTTCCAATCCATATCACTGTAAGGATTCATTGTACCCTGCCGGCCGGGAAATTACAATGGCATTTTCGCCGAAAGCCGGGGGCCTCCCGGCGGGCGGGGCGGGCCTTTTGGCAAAAGCCGGAGAGAAAATTTCAAACCGGCACTACCCGCCTCCCGCCGGACGTGCTATAATGGAGGCACAACCCAAACAGAAAGGAACGGTACTTTTATGAAAGATCAAAACTGCGGATACTGCACCCGGAAGCAGGAGCTGCTGGACGGCTTCGGCATCTACGTCTGCGACCTGGAGGCCAGCGTGCTGGTCCTCTTCAAGGAGCAGAGCCACCCCGGCCGCTGCATCGTGGCCTATAAAGAGCACGCCAGCGAAATGGTGGACCTCACCGACGAGGAGCGGAACGCCTTCTTCGCCGACGTGAACCGGGTGGCCAGGGCCCTTCACGCCGCCTTCCATCCCGACAAGATCAACTACGGGGCCTATGGCGACACCAGCGGCCACCTGCACTTCCACCTGGTCCCCAAGTACAAGGACCAGGCCGAATGGGCCGCCACCTTCGCCATGAACCCGGAGAAGGTCTTCCTCTCCCAGCCGGAGTACGACGAGCTGATTGCGAAAATCAAGGCGAACCTGTAAACAGCACGCAAAGAAGCGCCGGACGCATACGCGTCCGGCGCTTCGCCGCTTCCGTTCAGATTCCGGGCTCCTTGCTCAAATCCAGGCTGCGGATGATCTTCCGCAGGGGCAGGACCGAGGCGGGAGAAACGCTCAGCTCGTCCACGCCGTAGCGGAGGAAGGTTTCCGTCAGCGTCTGGTCCGCGCCCAGCTCCCCGCAGATGCCCACCCAGCAGCCGTGGCGGTGGCCCGCCTCGATGGTGTGCCGGATCTGCCGGAGGACCGCCGGATGATGGGAGTCGTAGAAGCTGTCCAGCTTCGGGTTCTGCCGGTCGATGGCCAGGGTGTACTGGGTCAAATCGTTGGTGCCCAGGGAGAAGAACTCCACCTCCTGGGCCAGCTCGTCGGCCATCAGGACGGCGGCGGGGGTTTCCACCATGATGCCGATCTCCACTTTTCCGAAGGCAATGCCCCGCTCGGTCAGCTCGGCCTTGCACTCCTCCAGGATTTCCTTCGCGTCCCGGACCTCCCGGACGGAGATGATCATGGGGAACATGATGGACACGGCGCCGAAGGCGCTGGCCCGGAGGATGGCCCGGAGCTGGGTCTTGAAGACCTCCTTCCGGGTCAGGCAGATGCGGATGGCCCGGTAACCCAGGGCGGGATTCTCCTCCTTGTCCAGCTCGAAATAATCCGCCTGCTTATCCGCGCCGATGTCCAGGGTGCGGATGATGACCTTCTTCCCGGCCATAGTCTCCACAACCCGCTTATAAAGCATGAACTGCTGGTCCTCGGAGGGGTAGTCCTGGGAATCCAGGTAGATGAACTCGCTGCGGAACAGGCCGATGCCCTGGGCGTCGTTCTGGAGGACCAGTCCCACGTCCCCGGCGTTGCCGATGTTGGCGTAGACCTTGATTTCCTTTCCGTCCAGGGTGACGTTGGGCTTTTTCTTCAGGCTCTGGAGCAGGGCCTCCTGCTTGAGGTCGCCCGCCCGCTTTTCCTCCATAGCGCCCAGGAGCTCCGGGGCGGGCTCGATGTAGACGCAGTGGTTATAGCCGTCGATGACGGCCAGCTTGCCGTCCCAGTCGTCCTGGAAGTCCACGCCCACCAGGGCGGGGATGTTCATGGTCCGGGCCAGGATGGCAGTGTGGCTGTTGGAGGAGCCGTGGCGGGTGATGAAGCCCAGGAGCTTGCTCTTGTCCAGCTGGACGGTCTCGCTGGGGGTCAGGTCGTCGGCCACAAGAATGGCGGGCTGGTCCGCCATCATCTCCGCATCGTCCACACCCATCAGCACGTTGACCACCCGGCGGGAAACGTCCTTCACGTCGGCGGCCCGGGCCCGCATGTACTCGTCCTCCATGGCGGCGAAGGCGGCGGAAAAGTTCTCCCCGGTGGCGGAGACGGCATACTCGGCGGTGGCTCCCTGGGTATCGAGAATGCCCTTCACGGCGTCCAGGAAGTCGTCGTCGTCCAGCATCATCTGGTGAATCTCGAAAATGGCGGCGTTGTTCTCCCCCACCTCGCCCAGCGCCTTGTCGTACAGGGCGCCCAGCTGCTCCTGGGCCTTGAGGCGGGCGGCGTCAAAGCGGGCGTATTCCTCCCCGGGGGTGAGGGTGGAGGAGGCCGCGGCATGGACCTCCTCCTTTTTGTAGATACGCAGAGGGCCGATGGCAATGCCGTTCAGAATGGATTTTCCGGTTGCTACCTGCATAGCTGTTCCCTCCCCGCGGTCTTACATGTTGTCCTTGCAGAACTGCTCCATGGCGGCGGCGCTGGCCTCCTCGTCTCCGCCCTCGATGGTAAAGGTAATGGTCTCCCCAGTCTTAACGCCCAGGCCCATGACGGCCATCAGCTTGGTGGCGGCGGCGGACTTTTCGCCCTTGGTGATGGTGACGGTGCTGTCCAGGGCCTTGGCGGCCTTCGCCAGCATACCGGCGGGACGGGCGTGGATGCCCACGGGGTCGGTGATGGTATACGTGAACTGTTTCATGAGACGGCTTCCTTTCTGATCGTGGTGGCCGGAGCGCCCGGCGTTATGCCTATAGGATACCACTTCCCCATCCCATTTGCAAATACTATTTAATCGTTTACCTGAATTTTGCGCAAAAGCCCCGCCCTCCTGGGAGGGCGGGGCCGGATATCTCAATCCCGCAGCAGCCAGGCGAAGCCGTTGGGCCACAGCTCCACGTCCCGGAGGCCGCTGTAATGGGTTCCGTACATCAATTCCGTATAGCTTTCGCCCCGCTCCACATGGGCGCGGGCGAACTCCCCGCTGAAGTTGAACAGGCACACCAGCTCCCGCTCCCCCTGACGCCGGCTGAGGGCCAGGACCCGGGAGCTTCCGGACTCCTCCACCCGCACTTCCGCCGCCGGGTCGAAGCAGGGCTCCGCCGCCCGGAGCTCCTCCATCCGCCGCAGGCCCTGGAAAATCCTGCCCTGGTATGTGGCCGAATCCGTCCGCCGCTCCGCCAGGTTCCACTGGAAGTCCCCCCGGTGAATGTAGCGGCTGTCCTCCCGTCTGCCGGGCTCGTCCCGGTAGCCCCAGTCGTTGAGCCGCCCCACCTCGTCGCCGCTGTAGATCACAGGGACGCCGCTCTGGGAAAGCATCCAGGCGTGGAGGGTGAGGACGCAGGCCGCCGCCCGTTCCAGCTTAAGGGCGTCCCCCTCCCGCACCGCCGCCTCCACGCCGCACAAAGAGGCGGTGGTGCCGCAGAGGCGGGCGTCCCCCAGGCGGGGATCGTCGTTGTAGAGCTCTCCCCGGCTGGGGCTCCCGGGCCATTTCCCGGTGAACCAGTCGTTGAGGTACTTCTTGTGGGCCACCTCGTCCGTGCCGGAGTTCCGGGCCAGCCAGGGGTAATCCAGGCCCCAGCCGATGTCGTCGTGGCAGCGGAGGTAGTTGAGAAACAGGAAGTCCTTGGGCAGGGCGCAGAGAATCTCCATCTGCCGTTTCAGCAGCGATACGTCCCCGGTGGCCAGGGTGTGCCAGGTGGTGGCCATGGTGGTGACGTTGTAGAGCATGTGGCACTCGGGCTTGTCCGGAGTTCCGAAGTAGGGGGCCACCTTGGCGGGCTCCATTACCACCTCTCCCAAAAGCAGCACGCTGGGACAGACAATCTCCGTCACCATCCGCAGCATCCGGGAAAGGGTATGTACCTGGGGCAGGTTCCGGCAGTCGGTTCCCAGCTCCTTCCAGATATAGGGGATGGCGTCCAGGCGGATTACGTCCACCCCCCGGTTCGCCAGGTACAGCAGGTTCTCCGTCATATCCCGGAACACCGCCGGGTTCCGGTAGTTCAAATCCCACTGATAGGGGTAGAAGTTCGTCATGACCACGGAACCATCGGAGAGCTCCGTAAAGCTCCCCGGAGCGGTGGTGGGGAACACCTGCGGAACGGTTTTCTCAAACTCCCGGGGAATCTCCCAGCCGTCATAGAAGAAATAGCGCTCCCGGTATTCGCGCTCCCCGGCCCGGGCCCGTTTCGCCCAGGCGTGGTCCTCGCTGGTGTGGTTCATCACGAAGTCCAGGCACAGGCTGATCCGGCGGCGGCGGCAGGCGTCCGCCAGGGCCTCCAGATCCTCCATGGTCCCCAGGGACGGCTGGACCTTCCGGAAATCGCTGACGGCGTAGCCCCCGTCGCTGCGGCCCTCGGGACTCTCCAGCAGGGGCATCAGATGGAGGTAGTTCACGCCGCACTCCTGGATATAGTCCAGCTTCTCCTTCACGCCCTTCAGGCTCCCGGCGAAGGCGTTCACATAGAGCATCATCCCCAGAAGGTCTCTCCGCCTGTACCAGTCCGGGTCCGCCTCCCGCCTCCCGTCCTGCTCCCGGAGGGGCTTCTTCCGCTCCGCCCAGCAGCGGCGGAGCATTTCCGCAAAGTCCGCGAAAGCCGCCTCGTCCCGGTACAGCTCGCAGTAGAGCCATTTCAGCTCGTCGTAATGCCGGGCCAGGCGCTGGTCAAACACCGTCGTTCTCATGGCAGGCACGGCGCTCCCTCCGGCAGGCGCGGCGCGCCGTTCTTGTCAAACATCTCCGCCAGGGCGGGCATGGCGGGGATGGCCCCGCTGCGGGAGCAGGTGAAGGCCGCCGCCCGGTTGGCAAAGGCCAATATGTCTTTCAGCTCCGCCCGCTCCAGGCCCTCCAGGGGCTTCTCCCCCCGGAGGC
>CATLJA010000025.1 GCA_949959305.1 uncultured Oscillibacter sp. | reverse complement strand
GCGGCTGGGCACGCCCTGGGGCCTGGTCGTCATCTACCTGGGCTTCGGCGCGGGGCTGGCGGTGTTCATGTTCTGCGGCTTCGTCAAGTCCATCCCCATCGAGATTGAGGAAGCCGCCATGATCGACGGCTGCTCCCCCCTGCGGACCTTCTTCTCCGTGGTGCTGCCCATCATGAAGCCCACCTATATCTCCGTTGGCATTCTGGAGACCATGTGGATTTGGAACGACTTCCTGCTCCCCTACCTGACCCTGGACCTGAACAAGTTCAGCACCATTCCCATCACCATCCAGCGGATGCAGGGCTCCTACGGCCGGGTGGACATGGGCGCCATTATGGCCTCCCTGGTCATGGCCATTATCCCCATTGTAGTATTTTACCTCAGCTGCCAGAAATATATCATCAAGGGAGTTGCCGCCGGAGCGGTCAAGGGCTGACCGCCCTCCCTCCCCGGCGGGGCCGCCTCTAAGAAAACTTGCATTTTCTCCCCGGATATGCTATTATTTCACAATCTTCAAAACGGGAGGGACACGGAATGACCATCAAGGACATCGCCCGGCTGTCCGGGTGCGGCGTAGCCACCGTGTCCCGGGTGCTGAACGACCACCCCGACGTCAGCGAGGAAACCCGGCGCAAGGTCCTGGCGGTGGTGGAGGCCCAGGGCTTTCAGCCCAACAACAACGCCAAGCACTTAAAGCAGCAGGCCGGGACCGGCATCACCATCCTGGTGAAGGGCACGCAGAACATGCTCTTTGCAGACCTGGTGGAGCGGGTCCAGGCCCTTCTCCGGGACAGCGGCCGGGACGCGGTGGTCTATTACCTGGACGAGGACGCCGACGAGGTGGCCTACGCCCTCCAGCTCTGCCGGGAGCGCAAGCCCCTGGGCGTGTTTTTCCTGGGCGGGGACCTGGAGCTGTTCCGGGCCCGGTTTCAGCCCATCACCGTCCCCTGCGTGCTGCTGACCAACACGGCCAGGGACCTCCATTTCGACAACCTCTCCTCCCTGACCACCGACGACGGCGAGGCCGCCGCCCAGGTCATCGAGTTCCTGGCGGACCAGGGCCACCGCCGCATCTGCCTTCTGGGCGGCAACTGGTCCTGCTCCCAAATCAGCTACCGCCGCCTGGAGGGCTGCCGCCGGGCCTTTCAGCGCCTGGGCCTGCCCTTTGACCCGGAGCGCCAGTGCGAGCCCTGCCGCTACTCCATGGCCGACGCCTACGCCGCCACGGAGCGGCTTCTGGACCGCCGCCCGGACCTGACCGCCATTTTCGCCATGAGCGACGTTATGGCCATCGGCGCCATCCGGGCCCTGCGGGACCGGGGGAAGCGGGTGCCGGAGGACATCTCCGTGGTGGGCTACGACGGCATCTCCATGGCCAGCTACTCCGTTCCCCGGCTGGCCACCGTTCGCCAGGACACCCAGCGGCTGGCGGAGCGGGGGGTGGACGTGCTGCTGGGCAACATTGAGCGGAGAAACCGCCCCGTCCACGAGGTGGTGCCCTTCCAGCTCATTCCCGGGGAGAGCGTCGCCAGGCTGGCGGACGCGTGACGCTTTGACTTTATCAAGAAAGGGGATACCCATGTGAGAAAAGCCGGTATCCTGGTGCCCATCTCCTCCCTGCCCTCCCCCTATGGGATCGGGACCCTGGGAGCCGCCGCCAGGGAGTTTGTGGACTTCCTGGTCCGGGGCGGGCAGTCCTGCTGGCAGATTCTGCCGGTGGGGCCCACAAGCTACGGGGATTCCCCCTACCAGTCCTTCTCCTCCTTCGCGGGGAATCCCTACTTCATTGACCTGGACACGTTGGCCGAATGGGGGTTCCTGGAGCCGGGGGAATACCAGTCCCTGGACTGGGGAAACGACCCGGGGCGGGCGGATTACGAAGCCCTTTACCGGAACCGCCTTGCGGTCCTGCGCCTGGCCTGCTCCCGCCTGAAGCGGGGAGACCTGTTCGAGCTGAGGGGCGTTCTCTGGAAGGCGGACTGGCTGGAGGACTACGCCCTGTTCATGGCTCTGAAGGAGCGCTACGGCGGGGCCCCCTGGCTGGAATGGCCGGAGGACCTGCGCCTTCGCCGCCCCGCCGCCCTGGAGAGCGCCCGGAAGGAGCTGGCCGGGGAAATTGATTTCTGGAAGCGGGTGCAGCTTCTCTTTTTCTCCCAGTGGTGGAGCCTGAAGGACTATGCCAACAGCCGGGGCGTCTCCATCATCGGGGATCTGCCCATCTACGTCTCCATTGACAGCGCCGATGTCTGGGCCAGCCCGGAGCAGTTCCAGCTGGACAAGGACGGCCGCCCCACGGAGGTGTCGGGCTGCCCGCCGGACGGTTTCGCCGCCGACGGCCAGCTGTGGGGAAATCCCCTTTTTGACTGGGAGCGAATGAAGGCCGACGGCTACCAGTGGTGGATTCGCCGCATCGCCGCCCAGTTCCAGCTCTACGACGTGCTGCGGATTGACCACTTCCGGGGCTTCGACGAGTATTACGCCATTCCCGCCGGGGACTCTACCGCCCGGAACGGCCGCTGGAGGCCCGGCCCCGGCATCGATTTCTTCCGGGCGGTGGAGGCGGCCCTGGGACCCCGGGACATCATCGCCGAGGACCTGGGCTTTCTGACCAGCTCCGTGCGGGAGCTGCTGGCCCAGACCGGCTACCCGGGGATGAAGGTGCTGGAGTTCGCCTTTGACAGCCGGGATACCGGCGGAGGCTACCTTCCCCACTGCTACACCCCCCACTGCGTGGCCTACACCGGCACCCACGACAACGACACCATCCTGGGCTGGATGGCCTCCGCCCCGGCGGAGGACGCGGCCCTGGCGAAAGCCTACCTCCGGCTGAACGAGCAGGAGGGCTATCACTGGGGCATGATGCGTTCCGCCTGGGCCTCTGCGGCGGACCTGGCGGTGATGCAGTTCCAGGACCTGCTGGGCCTGGGCAGCGAGGGCAGGATGAACACCCCCTCCACCCTGGGCGGGAACTGGCGGTGGCGGGCCCTGCCGGGAAGCTTCTCCCCGGAGCTGGCGGACCGCCTTCATCGGGAGATGGAGGTCTACCAGCGCCTGCCGGTTTGAAAAAATTCCGGTTCCAGGACGCAGAAGGGACGGCTCAGCGCCGTCCCTCTCTTTATGCCTTTACGTTATAGCCACTCATTCCCTCTCATTCCGCGAACAGCGGCGTGGAGAGATACCGCTCTCCGCCGTCGGGCAGCAGCGCAACAATGGTCTTCCCCCGGTTTTCGGGACGCTTCGCCAGCCGGACGGCGGCCCACACCGCCGCGCCGGAGGAAATGCCCGTCAGCACGCCCTCGGTCCGGGCTATGCGGCGGGCCATGGCAAAGGCGCCGCCGTCCTCCACGGGGATGACCTCGTCGTAAATTCCGGCATTCAGCACCTTGGGGATGAAGCCCGCGCCGATGCCCTGGAGCCCATGGCTCCCGGACCTGCCCCCGCTCAGCACCGGGGAGGCGGCGGGCTCCACCGCCACGACCCTCACGGCGGGGTTCCGCTCCTTCAGGTACTCCCCCACGCCGGTGAGGGTTCCCCCAGTGCCCACGCCCGCCACGAAGATGTCCACCTCTCCGTCCGTGTCCGCCCAGATTTCCGGGCCCGTCCCGGTCCGGTGGGCGGCGGCGTTGGCGGGATTTTCAAACTGGCTGGGGATAAAGCTGCCTGGAATCTCCTCCGCCAGCTCCCGGGCCCGCCGGATGGCCCCGGCCATGCCCTCGGCCCCGCTGGTCAGCACCAGCTCCGCGCCGTAGGCCCGCATCAGGCGGCGGCGCTCCTCGCTCATGGTCTCCGGCATGACGATGACGGCCCGGTATCCCCGGGCGGCGGCTATGGCGGCCAGGCCGACGCCCGTATTGCCGGAGGTGGGTTCAATAACGGTGGAGCCGGGCTTCAGAAGGCCCCGGGCCTCCCCGTCGTCCAGCATGGCCTTTGCAGTCCGGTCCTTCACGGACCCGGCGGGGTTCAGGTACTCCAGCTTTGCCAGAATCCGGGCCTCCAGGCCCTCCTCCCGCTCCAGGCGGGCCAGCTCCAGCAGCGGGGTGCCCCCTGCCAGCTGGCCGGCGGATGTGTAAATTCTGCTCATGCGCGCTTCCTCCCCGAATAACCGTTTCCCTCCAGCTTATGCGCGAAAGGCCCGTCTCAGGCCCGCCACACGGCCGCCAGCGCCAGGCCGCAGAGGAATACGCTGGCGAAATTCACCACGTCGTTGTTCACCCAGCGGATTCCCCGGGCCAGCTCCAGGGGGCCCTCCCCGGAGCGCGGGCGCTCCGTCAGGGCCTCGTCCCTTCCGCGCCCCGTCCGGTATTTCGCCTGAAAAGCCGCGCCGAACACGGAATCCAGCACCGACCCGGCGAACCCCGCCGCCGCCGAGGCCAGCATCCCGCCGCCGCCAAAGCCCGGAAGCGCCAGCGCGGAAATCAGCAGCGCGCCCGCCGCCCCCGCGCAGAGGCCCAGGAGCGTCACGCCGCCGGAGAGGCCCCGTGGAGCGGGCTTCCAGGTGAGGATGGAGACCGGGGGCCGCTTGGAGAGCATTCCAATCTCCGAGGAAAAGGTGTCCGCCGCCGCCCCTGCGAAGCAGGCGATTACGGCCAGCAAACAGCCCGCCTTTCCCGTGAGGGAATAGGCCCCGGCAAAGAGCAGGGACGGCAGCCCGTTGGCCAGAACCTGCACCGTGGAGCGGGCCCCCTGCCGCTCATGCAGCCGCCCGGCGGCGGCCTTTCCGTCCTTTCCGGCGCGGCTGGCCAGGCTCCCGGAAACGAAAAAGAGGACGAGCGCCCCATAGCTGATCCAGCCTCCGGCCAGAAACAGGGCCACTCCCAGAAGCGCCGCCGAACACAGCCCGGAGAAGGTGATGGCCCGCAGGTAATACGCCGCCAGCAGAACCAGCAGCGTCACGCCCAGGCAGATGAAGACGGGCCAGAGCTGGGGAAACCGCGCCAGGAGATACACGATCAGACTCACGCTCAGGGGAAGCGTCAGGTTGTCCAGACCCCGGGGGGTGAACAGCTCTATGGCGGCGGCCGGAACCGCGCAGGACAAGGCGGCCCGCAGGGCGAAGGCGGGATCGCGGACATAGGCGGCGCAGGCCGCTCCCACCGCGAGGCCGGAAAAGGCCGCCACCGTCAGCATTCCCTCCAGGCTTTTCGCGGCGTAAGGCTCGGGGAATCGGGACCTTCCCCAGCGCTTTCCCACCAGGGCGCCCAGGCCGTCGCCGTAGCCCATGGCCAGCATGCCGCAGGCGGCAATCCAGGGCGTCCCCAGCGAGTACCCCGCCAGGCACAGCAAAAACAGCGAGACGGCGTACCAGACGGTGCCCGGGGTATTGTTCTCCTCCCGCTCTATGGCGGAGAAAAGCCCCCGGCGGTAGGATGCGTAATTCAAAACGATAAAGCAGGCCGGCAGGATACAGGCGCTCCAGGCGCTCCGGTACACCGCGAGAGCCAGCAGAATCCAGTTGCTGAGCAGAATATGCACCAGCTTGCGGGAGGCTTCCGCGCTGGCCCCCCATTTCCGCGCCGCCGCCGCGAGCCCCAGGGCCGCGAAGGGCAGCGCCGCCGTCAGCGCGGCGCCAAGCATCAGTTTTACCACAATTCACCTCTCACGCGCAGCCGCCGGGACGCGGGCCGTCACGGCTCCCCGGCGGGAACGCCTTCACGAACCACGATTCTTTCCTCCACCTGCGCATAGCCCTTTTTTCTCAGATAGTCCAGAACCCGCTCCAGCTGTTCCTCCGCGGCGGAGACTCCCGACGAAACGCCGACGGTCCGCACCCCGGAAAAATCCACGCCGTCCAGTTCCTCCGGCCCGTCAATCCGCAGGGCCGAGGCCGCCCCCGCTTCGGCGGCAACCTCGGCCAGCCGCCGCGTGTTGGACGAGGTCACGGAGCCCACCACGATAAACAGGCCGCACTCTCCCGCAATGCTCTTCACGGCCGCCTGCCGGTTTTTTGTGGCGTAGCAGATGTCGGACTGGGGCGGGCCCTGAATGAGCGGATACCGCTCCCGCAGCCTTTCCACAATCCGCGCCGTCTCGTCCACATTCAATGTCGTCTGAGACAGCCACGCCGCCCGGGAGCCGTCGATTCCCTCCAGGGCGGCAACATCCTCCTCCCTGTGAATCAGGCGGATATTCTCCGGGGCCTCTCCCATCACGCCCTCTACCTCCTTGTGGCCGGGCTCGCCGATAAGAAGGATGTCGCGGCCCTCCTCCCGAAGGCGGACCGCCTCCTTGTGGACCTTCTCCACAAGGGGGCAGGTGGTGTCCACAACCCGCAGTCTCCTCGCCCTGGCCCGCTCCCGGACGGAGGGGGCCACGCCGTGGGCGGAAAACACCACCAGCCCCCCCTCCGGAACCTCGTCCACCTCCCGGACCACCACGGCGCCCATGGACTTGAACCGATCCATCAGGGCGTTATTGTGGACGATTTCCCTCCGGACGTACACGGCGCCCTCCTCCCGGCGGAGAGTCTCCTCCAGCATGCGGACGGCCCGCTCCACGCCCATGCAGAATCCCCTTGGGGACGCAAGCAAAATCCGGTTTTCCATAACAGTCCTCCCTTCCGCCGCGAATCATTCCGCGAGAAATTCCCGGATCAGCCCGCCGGCCTGGTCCAGGCAGTCGCCCTGCATGTCCAGCCAGTGGATGGCGGGATTTTTTTTGAACCAGGTCATCTGCCGCTTGGCGAAACGCTTGATCTCCCTGGACAGCTCCTGCCGGAACGCCTCCATGGACGGGTACTCTCCCGTCAGGTACAGGAGAATGTGCCGGTATTCCAGCCCCAGGTCGTAGAGAACCCGCTTGTCCCCGCCGTTCTCCAGGTACTCCCGGACCTCGCCGATCATCCCCTGGGCGATGCGGGCGTCCAGGCGCTCGTCGATGCGCTTGTGCAGCGTTTCCCGGGGCCACGTAACGCCCAGCTGCAGCACGTCGTACCGGGGCTCGTTTCGCGGGCGGAGCTGCTCGCCGCCCGCCGCCTTTTCCAGAACCCGGAGAATCCGCCGCTTGTTCTGCCAATCAGAGGGGTTGGAGGCCAGGTATTCCCGGGCCTCCGGCGTCAGCATGCCCCGGAGCTCCTCTATGGGCCGCTCCGCCAGCCGGGCGCGCTCCTCCGTCCTGGGCGGCTTTCCGCTCAGCACGTACCCGTCGGCGACGGAGCTGACATACAGCCCGGTGCCCCCCACCACAAAGGGAAGGCGGCCCCGCCGGAGAATCTGGGAGATAGCGGAGTAGGCCAGCTGCTGGTAATCAAACACGGAAAACTCCTCGCCGATGTTCCGCACGTCCAGCAGGTGGTGGGGCACGGCCCGGGCCTCTTCCCGGGTGACCTTGCCGCAGCAAAGGTCAAAGCCTTTATAGATCTGCCTGGAATCCGCGGAAACGATCTCCCCGTTGAAGGTCTTTGCCAGCTCGATTCCCGCCGCGCTTTTGCCCGACGCGTTGGTCCCGACAAGCGCGACTATTTTCGGCCGTTCCACTCTCATGGCTTCCTCCCGTCATGGCGGCTCTCCGCCGCTTTTCCGGCGGCGCGCCGCCGCGCCCCGGTTTTCCAGGCTGTCATTATAATACATTCCGGCTGGAATGTAAAGGTTTCCCCTCCGGAATTTCACCACCCGCTCCCGCTGAATCATCCTTGTATTTCCGCGAAAAATATTGTATGATATAGAAAGACACGCGGGAAGCCCCCGCCCGGTTTCCAGGCGGGGCAATCATTCACAAAGGAGGCCACCCCATGGAAGAAACGAGAATGATCAAGGTCACGGTGGACGGCGTGGAGCACGCCTATCCCTGCGGAACGTCCTACCGCGCCGTCGCGGCGGACTTTCAGAGCCAGTTCCCCTGTGACATTCTGCTGGTCAACCGGGACGGGAAGCTCTGCGAGCTTCACAAGACCCTGGACCGGGACTGCTCCTTGAAAATGGTCACCGCCCAGGACAAGCCCGGCATCCAGACCTATGAGCGTAGCGCGGTTTTCCTGATGCTGAAGGCTTTTTACGACGTAGCGGGCCGGGAGAAGGTGGAGCGCATCTCCGTGGAGTACTCCCTCAGCAGCGCCTTGTTTATTCTGGCCCGCGGGGACTTCACCCTGGACCAGGCCCTGCTGGAAAAGGTGGAGGCCCGGATGCGGGAGCTCTCCGCCCTGGCGCTGCCCATTGAGAAGAAGACCCTCAACACCGACGACGCCATGGAGCTGTTCCGCCAGGCCCGGCTGGTCCACAAGGCCCAGCTTCTCAGCTTCCGAATCAACTCCCACGTCAACGTCTACTCCCTGGACGGCTTCGTGGATTACTTCTACGGCTACATGGTTCCGGATACCGGCTATATCCGTTGCTTCGGCCTGGAGCTGTTTGAAAACGGCTTCGTCCTCCGCCTGCCCACCCAGAAGGACCCCGGCCGCCTGGGAGACTTCCGCCCCTCCCGCAAGGTTTTCCGGGAGCTCTACCAGTCCACCCTCCGCTCCGAGGCGCTCTGCGTCTCCAACGTGGCGGAGCTGAACACCACCATCGCCCAGGGCGGGGCCACGCCGCTGATTCTGGCCCACGAGGCCATGATGGAGAAAAAAATCGGCGACATCGCCGCCGAAATCGCCTCCCGGAAGGAGGTCCGCTTCGTCATGATCGCCGGTCCCTCCTCCTCCGGCAAGACCACCTTCTCCCACCGGCTGTCCACCCAGCTGCGGGCCTGCGGCCTGCGGCCCCACCCCATCGCCACGGACAACTACTTCGTAAACCGGGACAAGACTCCCCGGGACGAAAACGGGAACTACGACTTCGAGGGCCTGGGGGCCATGGATGTGGAGCAGTTCAACGAGGACTGCGTCCGCCTTTTGAAGGGCGAGACGGTGGAGATCCCCACCTACAACTTTAAAAAGGGCCAGCGGGAATACAACGGCAATTTTCTCACCCTGAAAGAGGACGACGTGCTGGTCATCGAAGGCATCCACTGCCTCAACGACGAGTTCACCCGCTCCCTGCCCAAGGAGAGCAAGTATAAAATCTACATCAGCTGCCTCACCACGCTGAATATCGACGACCACAACCGCATTCCCACCACCGACGCCCGGCTCCTCCGGCGCATCGAGCGGGACGCCCGGACCCGGGGCTACAGCGCCCAGGCCACCATCAAAATGTGGCCCTCCGTCCGGCGGGGGGAGGAGAACAACATCTTCCCCTTCCAGGACAGCGCGGACATGGTCTTCAACTCCTCCCTGATTTATGAAACGGCCCTGCTCAAGCCCTACGTCCAGCCCCTGCTCTTCGGCGTGCCCCGGGACAGCGAGGAGTACATTGAGGCCAAGCGGCTTTTGAAATTCCTGAACTACTTCCTGCCTATCCCCGCCGACAACATTCCCAAGACCTCCCTCATGCGGGAGTTCATCGGCGGAGGCTGCTACCACGCCTGAGCGCCCCCTCCTCCCGCCGCTTCCATCAAGAATTCCCTGAAGCCTTCAGCTTCAGGGGATTTTCAACTCCCGGGAAAATAACGCGGCCTCATCTTGCCAAGCTGGAGGAAAATTGTTATAATCTGCCCATATAACCGTACAACCGGAAAAACAGCATTTTCCGGGGCGGCGCTCCCGCTCCGGGCGCGGAAAAGAGAGGAATCCCCTATGCGCATCAGACAACGCATGTTATCCCTGCTGCTGGCCGGGGCGCTGCTGCTCCCCGGGCTTCCGGCGGCGGAGGCCGCCGGAAGCGGCGCGGACAGCGGCTCCATCTCCGCCACGGTCCGGGTGGACTGGCCCCAGACCCTGGAAGCTCTTCAAGACCGGGAGCTCCGGGCGGAGCTGTTCCAGGATGGCCGGTCCCTGGGCGTCCTGGACCTGACGGAGGAGGACGGCCAGGCGGACCTGGGCGGCTATCCCGCCTCCGTGGCCCTGCGGAACCAGGACGGCGGCCCCCTGGGCGGCGGGCGGTGGCCCGGCTATCTGGATTTGAAGGTCTCCGGCCTGCCCCAGGGGAACTATGCCCTGGAATTCACCGGGAACGGCTACACGGACTTCCGCCAGGAGCTGGCCCTGGACGCTTACTCCCAGCATGTCATCCTGGGCACGGCGGACGCGTCCTTTACCCTGGGAGACGTGAACGGTGACGGCCGGGTTAACGGCCGGGACCGGGAGGAGCTGTCCGGAGCCCTGGGCTCCGGCAGGCGGCGGGACCTGGAGGACTACGATCTCAACGGCGACGGCGGGATTGATGTTTACGACCTGGCCATCGTCAGCCGGAACCGGGACGCGGAGGGCGGCCCGGAGGTTCTGGACACGAACCTGCTGAACCCCCCGGTGAAGGCGGTCCGCCTGGGGGCGGAATCCGTCCTGGCCTCCGGCGTTCTGGAGGACCTGTTCCGGGGCGGCGGGAACGTCACCCTCTCCGGCATGCCCCTGGAACTGGCCGTCTCCCTGGCGGAGCCGGTGGAGATGGAGGAAATCCAAATCGTCTCCCCCGAGGGCCCCGGGGCCATGCGGACCGGCTCCGCCGCCCTGACCTACGGCGACGGAAGCACGGAAACCATTCCCTTCGACCTCTCCCTGCCGGAGGGGGTCCGCGCCATCGGCCCCGTGGAGGGCAGCAGCGTGGTCTCCATCCCCCTGGGCCGCCGGGTGGCGGTGAAGGAGATTGTCATTACCGTCACCCGCACCGCGGGCGGGGATTACACCACCGTGGAATCCATTCAGTTCCTCCGGGAGATTATCCCGGAGCGGCCCGCCGCCGCCGACAGCGTGGTGCGGAACCTCACCGCCGCCGCCGGAAACGGGCGGGTCAGCCTCCGCTGGAACGAAACGCCCAACGTCTCCGGCTACCGGGTGGACTACTGGCTCCAGGACGGGGGCCGCCGCCGCTCCCTGCGGGTGGACGTGCCTCGGGCGGAGGTCACGGGACTGGAGAACCTGAAAACCTACCAGTTCACCGTCACTCCCGTGGACGGAGCCTGGGAGGGAACCGCCTGCGCCCCCGTATCCGCCACGCCCCAGCCCGCCCGGGCTCCCGCCGCACCGGACATGGTCAGCGTGAGCCCGCTGGACGGTGCGCTGTCGGTGGGCTGGAAGGCGGCGGAGAACGCCACGTTCTACGAGGTCTGGTACAAGGCCGGGGACGAGACGGACTTCCGCCAGTGGGGCGGCTCCCTCAGCAATACCAATACGGTTATCACGGACCTGGTAAACGGCGTGGCCTATTCCGTTTATATCCGGGCGGGGAACAGCGTGGGAATTAGCGGGCCCTCCCGCACCGCCCTGGGGACCCCCGCCGCCGTGGACTACTCCCGCCCGGAGGGCATCCCCGCGCAGGGTGTTCTGGAAGGGGCGGACATCGAGCGGGTCTGGCTGGCGGACAGCGGAAACGTGTCCCCCAGCGCCTATTCCTCCGCCCGGCCCTTCCGGACGGAATTCATGAACGACGGGGATTTCAGCACCCACTGGACCTCCCAGTCCTGGAACGACGGCAACTGGGCCAGGAGCAAGCAGGTCTTCGCCTCCTTCACCCGGCCCGTGGACCTCAGCAGCGTCATTTGGGTTCCCCGGCTGGACGGGGAGTATTCCCGGAACCTCCGGCTTTACACCGTCACCGTCTGGCGGCAGGGGGACGATTTGAACGGCCCCGGGACCCTGGTATCCCCAAATCCCCTCCAGGGGGGAAGCGCCTCCGACCACAATACCTGGCTGGGCGTGGGGAATGACCCCGCCGTGACAAAGTTCGCCGTGCTGCCCTTTGAGCCGGTGACGGATGTGGTGAAAATCGCCGTCGCCATCGAGCAGGCGGCCTATACGGCGGTGAGCCTGTCGGAGCTGATGTTTGTGGAATACGACCCGGCCCGGTGCCTCCCCGACAACATCGCGGATCTGTTCGCGGACGAGCTGCGGACCGCCCTGCGCCCCGGCGTTTCCCAGGCGGACGTGGACGGCCTGCGGCGGCGGCTGGAGAGCGGCGAGCGGAATTACTACATGAACCTGGACGCTCTTGCGGACGAGCTGGACCTGGCGGAGGAGCTGCTGGAAAGCGGGACCTCCTCCGGCGTGGTGCTGTCCGGCGTCCAGTCCCGCAGCGGCGGGGCGGACAGCCGGAAATACCAACAGGGCGGCAGCGACCTCCAGCCTCTGGGCGCAGCCGCCGGAGCGAAGCAGGAGCTGACCATCTACGCCTCCGGCATCCCGGCGGGGCAGAAGCTGACGGTGTACGCCAGCCAGTTCAACGCCGAAGCCTCCGCCTGGCGCTCCGCCGTCGGGACGCTTTCCAACGGGCGGAACGTACTGACCGTTCCCCAAATCGGCAGTCAGAACACTCCCCGGGGCGGCAGCCTCTACCTGTCCTACGGCGGGACAAACCCCGAAGGCATACGCCTCCACATCCGCCGGGGAACGGATATCCCGGTGCTGGAGCTGTCGGACTGGCACGCCATGTCCGACAGCCGGCGGCGGGAGGAGCTGGGCCGCTACGCCGGCGAGCTGGAAGCCTATGCCGCCGGGCTGACCGGGGATGCGCAGACGAACTTCCTCAATGTGACGGAGCTTTCCACCCCCACCATGCTGCTCTCCCTGCCCGCGGCGGCGGTGCTGAACGGCGCGGGCAGAAGCCGGGAGGAGCGGATTGAGACGCTGTACCAGGCCGTTCTGGCCTGGGAGGACGTGATGCACATCTGCAAAACCACCCAGGGCATCGACAGCTCCTACGGCCAAAACGACATGCAGACCCGCCAGAACATCCGCTGCATGCAGATGTTCTCCGGCGCCTTCATGTACGCGGCGGGGAGCCATATCGGCATCGGCTACGGCTCCTGCGCGGGCATGGTCTGCGGAAAGCCCATCGCTTCCATGGGGTCCGCCGACACGGCGAACCGCCTCTTCGGCTGGGGCATCGCCCACGAGATTGGCCACAACATGGACAAGCTGGGCAAGGCCGAAATTACCAACAACCTATACTCCCTGATGGTCCAGACCTTTGACGGGAAGCAGAACACCCTGGCCTCCCGCCTGGAAAAGAGCGGCAAGTACGCGGGCATCTTCCGCAAAACCGCCCAGGGCCTTCCCGGCGACTCCAGCGACGTTTTCGTCCAGCTGGGGCTCTACTGGCAGCTTCATCTGGCCTATGACGACGGGGCGGAGCCCATGGACTTTTACAACCGCTTTTTCAAGGCCTGGAAGGCCGGGACCCACTTCGGCGGCGAAACCAATTACCAGGACCGGGTGGCCCGCACCGCCTCCGCTGCGGCGGGCCGGGACCTGACGGAATTCTTCACCCGCTGGGGCATGACCCTCAGCGGCGGCACCAGGGCGGCGCTGGCAGAGTACCCGGAGGAGCCCCGGGCCCTCTGGTATCTGAACGACCAGAGCCGCCGGGACCGTCTGGCGGGCGTTCCGGCGGGCCGGGGGACCGTCTCCCTGACGGCGGCCCTGGAGGGGGAAAAGTCGGTCAGGCTGGCCATTTCCTCCTCCCTTGCCCAGGGCAGGCTCCAGGGCTACGAAATTCTCCGAAACGGCGTGCCCATCGCGTTCACCACAGAGGGGACGTACACGGATACCATCGGCTCCGCAAACCACCGGACCTATACCTACAGCGTCCGGGCTTACGACAGCCTGGGGAACCGCTTCGCCGGGGCCGAGGCTCCGGAGCTGCGAATCGCCTATGACAAAACCGTCCCGGAGGGCGCCTACGAGATAGACAGAAATGGAACCACCGTCACATTCACCCTGCGGGAGGAAACTCCTGTCTCCGGCCTGAAGCTGACGGGAGCTCCCGCCTCCGGCGCGTTTGCCGTCACCGTCACGGACGGGGCGGGAACGTCCACCCTGGCCCGCTCCGGTGATTTCGGCCTGGGGAACCAGGCGGCGGACGGCAGCTACCTGACCTACCTCCAGAAGCCCGGCGCGGAAGCGGCGGATACCCGCATCTGGACCTACAGCGCGAAAACCGTCGCGGTTTCCGGCATTCCGGAGAGCGTCCCGCTGGAAAACCTCCGGCTTATCAGCTACGCCGGGGACGACGTGGCCTTTCTGGAGAAGGGGGCCGTGGGCCTGCTGTCCGAGGCATACCAGTACGGCCCGGAGGCCCATCAGGTCCTCCCTGCCGGGACGCTGGTCGTCGCCGGAACCTACCGGGGCGACCCGGCCTACCAGACGGTAAAGATTGAGGGCGAGTTCAGCCGGACTATCCTCACCGGGGAGGGCGACGGGGTGGAAACCACCGCCGAGACCCGCTGGCTGGACGGAAGGGCCCTGCTCTTTGCCGAGGTTCCCGCCGACGGCAAGGTCTGCGACATCAGCGACGGCCTGTTTCTCTTTATCCCGAATGTCCAGCGGGAGGCGGAGCTCCAGGGCGAAACCAGTTCCTGCTCCGCCGCCAGCCTCCTGCCCGCCCGGATGCGGGCGGTGCTCTCCCGGACGGACCAGCCATCCCTGCCGGACAGCCAGCGGGTGACGGCGGAAACACTTTGGATTAACACTCCCGGCGGGACGGACCTGCCGGTCATCGTATTGGAGGAAGGCGAATGAAACGTTACTTATCCGGCCTTCTGGCCCTGTGCCTGCTCTGCGCCCTGACGGTTCCGGCCGCTGCGGGAGACAAGCTCACCCTCTCCTGCGAGGAGCGGGACGGCGGGGTCCGCCTCATTCTGGAGGGGCTGGAGGAGGAGGTCTGCGCCCTCCAGCTGGAGCTGATTCTGGAGGGGAACTGCCCCGCCGCCTGCTTTGAGCCCTCGTCCCGGGAGGTCTACAGCCCGGACTGCCTCGTGGAGGCGGACCGGGACGAAACCTCCGTCACCATCTACCTGGTGGCGGAGGACAGTCTCCTGGAGGGCCGCTCCCTGGAGCTGGGAACGCTGACGCCCGGGGGAACGTTCCGCCTCCCCGCCCGGGGAGAGCTGCTGCTGCTGGACCGGGACCTACAGCCCATTTTCGAGGGCCGGGTCTCCCTGGAGGAGAGCGGCGGCCGGGATTGGGACGAGGATGAAGACGGAGATATCGGTCGGGTTCACATCGTCCAGGCGGAACACGGCACCGTCACCGTCCAGCCCGCCGCCGCCCGCCAGGGAGAAACGATCACCCTCAGCGTCTCCCCCGACGCGGGATACACGCTGCAATCCATCTCCGCCCGGGACAGCCGGGGACGGGAGGTTTCCCTGACCTGGAACGGGACGGACCGCTGCTCCTTCCCCATGCCCGCCCTGGACGTGGAGGTAACGGCTGTCTTTACACTGGTAGGAGGCCCGGTTTTCCAGGACGTGCAGCCGGGAGACTGGTGCTACGACGCAGTGCGCTGGGTTTCTGAAGCGGGAATCATGAACGGCACCTCCGCCACCACCTTTACCCCCGGCTCCCCCACCACCCGGGGCCAAATCGTCGCCATTCTCTACCGGCTGGAGGGCTCTCCCGCCGTGGGCACGAACCGCTTCGCCGACGTGGCTCCGGGGGCCTATTACGCCGCCGCCGTCTCCTGGGCCACTGAGGGGGGCATTGTCACCGGCTACGGCGACGGAACCTTCCGCCCGGGGAACCTGATTACCCGGCAGCAGCTGGCGGGTAATCAGGTTCCCCGGGCGGAAGGTTCCGTCGCCGTAGCCGGTGAACCTGATTACCCGGCAGCAGCTGGCGGCCTTCCTGTACCGCTACGCCGCGCAGAAGGGCCGGGATTTGTCCGCCCGGGCGGACCTGGCGGCTTTCGCCGACGCGGGGCAGGTTGCGTCCTATGCCGTGGAGCCCATGCGCTGGGCCGTGGCGGCGGGGATTATGAGCGGCGACACCGCCGATACCCTGTCCCCCGGCGGGAACCCCTCCCGGGCCCAGGTGGCGGTGATTCTCAGCCGCTTCGCCCAGAACGTGCTGTGAGGGAGCAAGGCATGAAGAACCGGCGGGCAATATGGCAAGGATAATATCCGCTGCAACTGCGTCCGCCCGGGCCTGATCGTCACCCCCGACAACGAGGCCCGCATTCCCCAGGTATTGAAAGATATTTCCCTGAGCAATATCATGGTCAAGTTCTCCATGGGCGGCATGGGCGGCTTCGAGCTCCCCGCCATGATCGAGCCCGGCGGCGGCATGGGCAACCTCATCGTGGCCCTCAGCGGCATCGCCTTGACCATGGTCATCGCGTTTGCCCTGACCATGCTCTTCTGGAAGGAGGCCCCCGTCCCGGCGGAGCTGTCGGCGGAACCGACTCCCGCTCCTGCGGAAAAGGAACTCTTGAAAAAGGAGGTCGTTCCCTCCCCTATCGAGGGCCGGGGCCTGTCCAACGCGGACCTGATCCCCTCCGGGCCAAGCCGCATGGCGGTGGCCTCCGGAAAGCTGGACCCCCTTTCCCTCACCGGGCAGGATTATCCTGCCCGGAAGGCCATCGACTACTATCACCGCCGGCGGGAGGACGTCGCCCTGTTTGCCGAGATGGGATTCCAGGTCTACCGTTTCTCCATCAGCTGGTCCCGGATTTTTCCCAAGGGCACCGAGGACTTCCGGGAGGGCGAGGAGCCCAGGCAGGTCTGCTATGCCGCCGCCCACCACGAGCTGCTGGCCAGCGCTCTGGCGGTGGAGCTGGCCCATGAGATCGGCCCGGACAACCGTGTGGGCTGCATGCTGGCGGCGGGGAATACCTATCCGTACTCCTGCAACCCCAAGGACGTATTGGCGGGGATGCTGGCGGACCGGGAGAGCTTCTTCTTCACCGACGTTCAGGTTCGGGGCTATTATCCCGCCTACGCGCAAAAAAAGCTGGAGCGGGAACAGATCCGCGTTCCCTCCCAGGCGGGGGATGAGGACATTCTCTGGCGGGGAACGGTGGACTTTGTGTCCTTTTCTTATTACAACAGCATGGCGGCCAGCAGCGACCCGGCGCTCCAGACCACAAAGAAGGGCAACATTTTCGCCACGGTGGAAAACCCCTATCTGAAATGCAGCGAATGGGGCTGGTCCATCGACCCCCTTGGACTGCGGATCACTCTGAACGCCCTCTATGACCGCTATCAGAAGCCGCTGTTTATCGTGGAAAACGGCCTGGGGGCGGCGGACACGCTGAAGGACGCAGCGGTGGAGGACGACTGCCGCATCGACTACCTCCGGGACCACATTCAGGCCATGAAGGACGCCGTCTTACTGGACGGTGTAGACCTGCTGGGCTATACCGCCTGGGGCTGTGCGGATCTGGTCAGCGCCAGCTCCGGAGAAATGCGCAAGCGCTACGGCTTTGTCTACGTGGACGCCGGCGAGCACTGCAATGGGCCGCTGACAAGGTATCGGAAGAAGTCCTTCGGCTGGTACAAGCGGGCCATCGCCTCCGGCGGGGAGGACCTGGGACGCGGTTAAACCTTATAACCTGAATCATCCGCCGCGACCATCGCGGCAAAAGGAGGAGCTGCCATGCGGGCGCTGGATGACATTTTGAAGGATGGGTCCGCCCTTTTCGCGTTTCTTTCCGATACCGAAACGGCTCTGGGGCCCGCCGACGTTCTGTTGGCAATGGGAAGCCAGGACCTGCGGGTGGCCGACACAGCGGCCCGCGCGTTTCATGAAGCCGGGGCGGCGTATCTGGTTTGCAGCGGCGGTTTTGGTAAAGACACCACGGGCCTCCTGAAGGAGCCGGAAGGTGTGCTCTATGCCCGAAGGTGCCGGGAGCTTGGAGTTCCAGCGGAACGTATTTTAATCGAAGACCAGTCCACAAATTCCGGAGAAAATTTTCGTTTCAGCAGGGCGCTGCTGGCGGAGAGGGCGCTTGAGCCCCGCACAGGTATTGTGGCCTGCAAGCCGTATATGGCCAAACGGGCCTGGGCCACTGGAACAAAGCAGTGGCCGGAGGTCCGCTGGAGCGTGTTTCGTCAGGAACTCAGCTTCACAGACTATCTCGGCCAGGGGAATGACCTGACGGAGGTGCTGAACCTCATGGTGGGAGATCTCCAGCGTCTGCGGGCCTATGCGGGGACATTTCAAGCGCCGGTCCCTGTTCCGGATCCGGTCTGGCAGAGGTATGAGAGGCTGGCGGCAGACGGGTACAACCAGTACGTCATCGGAGAAAATTGACCGCTGTCTGTCCCTGTTTGAGACACAGCCTGGAAATATGGCGGTTGTATAGGCCGCTGTATGGCGAGTAAGTAAATATCTATCGTCCTCCAATGTCCAATTATTTAGCGAAGACTTTGCCGCCACGTTTCCAGCGTGTTCCAAGAGGAGGGCTTGTTTACCTTGATCCTCCATATGACCCAGTTTCCAATTGTAAGGGGACAACGTATTTGAGAAATCCGGAATACAGCGGGAATGATGAAAGAAAACCCGCAGATCGAGGCAGGAAACAGCCGAAAATAGGTCAGGAAAATGCGGTTTTAAAACTGCATTTTTAGTTGTTCTGGGCGGAAATGACATCGACGGCGGTCAATGTCATTAGGTTAAGGCTTTTGAGCACCCCAAGAAAACGCCCACCGCCTTTTTACAAAATAAGGGTGGTGGATATTTTTTCGGAGTTATATGCTATCAGAGTATCAGCAGCCGTCCGGATTCAATCGGAATGGAAGAAATTGCTGCATCAGCTGCGTCAATTCTCCGCTCGCGCAAAATTTCTTCGGCAGTTTTTCCTATTGTGCGAAAAGCGGTAATAGTGCAAACCGCCTGAGCGGAACTTCTAAACATTTATAACTCAACTTCCGCAAATCCGCGTCAAAATATTGACCGGGGAACAAATTTCCTATATAATAGACAATTGTCAGTGAGGACCCCTGCCGCGGCCCCGACGGGCGGCGGCCCTTTTTTACATCCCGTTTCGACATAAACCGACGAAAGGAACCTGCTATGCGTCTGATTCGACTGCCCAAGCGCATTCTCTCCGGCCTCCTGGCCGGGGCACTGCTCCTCACCCCCGCCATGGCCTTTACCGACACCGGCGGCCATTGGGCCGAGGCCGCCGTAAACAAATGGAGCCAGGAGTACGGCGTGCTCCAGGGCTACGGCGACGGCTCCTTCCGGCCAGACGCCTCCATTACCCGGGGGGCTTTTGCCGGAATTTTGGACCGCTTCCTCCAATTCCCCTCCGCCGCTCCCGCCGGGACCTTCTCCGACACGGCGGGAAGCCGCTGGGAGGACTCCATCTTAAAGCTCAACGCTGCCGGAGTATACCTGGGCAACGGCGGCAAGGCCCTTCCAGGAGACAGTATCACCCGCCAGCAGGCCATGACCATGGTGGCCCGTGCCTTCCAGATGGGCGGAGCCGACGCTCCCCTCCCCTATCAGGACGAGGCCGGCGTGTCGGGCTACGCCCGGCCCTACATCGCGGAGTTCACCGCCCGGGGCTGGATTACCGACGCTGCGGAAAACCGCCTCCGCCCCACGGATCCCATGACCCGGGCGGAGCTGGTGAACCTGCTGAACAATATGATTCAGGTGCTGATCCAAAACAGCGGGGATTACTCCATCAACGTGGAGGGCAGTCTCCTTATCAACGCCGCCGGAGGTGTGTCGCTCTCCAGCATGAGCGTCTCCGGGGACCTGATCATTGCCCCCGGCGTTTCCGGGGCCGTCATTCTGGACAACGTGACGGTTTATGGGGAGATTCGCAATTTCAGCTCCGTTACCCCGCAGATCAACAATACCCCGGCGGAGGTCCCCGTCACACCGGAGGAGCCGGAGAACCCAGAGAATCCGGAGAATCCGGACTTCGGGGACGATTTCAACTGGGACATCGTGGTAGTGCCCGGCCCGGCGGAGCCCAGCGGCCCGGATTCGCCGGAGCAGCCTCCCGTCCCTGGCATCCAGCCCAGCGAAGTCTATACCCCCGGCGTGCTCACCGGGGAAACCTTTGAGTACAACAACCGGCAGATTCCCGTCTATGCGGGCACGGAACGAAGCAAGCTTTCCCACGGCGATTTCGTCTGGTCCGGAGATCGGCTGGTCTACACCGGAACCCAGTTCCGCACCCGCTTCGGCATTGACGTCTCGGCCTATCAGAACCGGGCCAGCGAAAACGAAACCATCGACTGGCAGGCCGTCCGGAACGACGGCGTGGAATTCGCTTTCATCCGGGTCGGCCTCCGGGGCTACTCCTCCGGCAAGATCTCCGAAGACGCCTACTACCGCCAGAATATCCAGGGCGCGATGGACGCGGGAATCGAGACCGGCGTATACTTTTTCGCCCAGGCCATCACTGTGGAGGAGGCTTTGGAGGAGGCAGATTTCGTCATTCAGTGCCTCCAGGGGCTGGATATTAACGGTCCCGTGGCCTACGACTGGGAGATGGGCACTTCCTCCTACCGGGTCTACGGCATCGCGCCGGAAATGGCCACCGCCTGCGCCATCGCCTTCTGCCAGCGTATCCAGGAGGCGGGCTACACGCCTATGATTTATCAGAGCTCCTACGTCGGCTGCGTGAAGTATGACCAGGGAGCCATTGCGCCGTACCTCTGCTGGTATCCCGAGTATAAAAGCGAGAGCTCGGAGAAGCTCTGCCCCACTTTTTACTATCAGCCGGACTACTGGCAGTTCTCCAGCAAGTGCTCCATCGCCGGTATCGGCGGCAATGTGGACGTGAACCTCCAGTTTATTCCCTATTATTAAATAAAAAGGACAATAAGCTTTGACGCGAAACGGAGCCCGGCGGTAAGCCGGGCTCCGTTCTTCCGGGAGCTATGCAAGCTTCCCGAAAGCGAGTTACTTTCGCTTCACAGGATAGCACACCTCGGTGACAAACTCGTCGGGATTGCGGGTTTCATGGGGGCTGACATGGTAGATGTTGAAGAAGATGCCGTCAAAGGCCCAGCCGTTGTCCTCCACCCAGGCGGCCACGGCCTCGTTCACCGCGCTGATCTGGTCATAGCTCCCCCGGAAGGTGGCCGAAGCCACCTGCACCGCCGGGACGGTCTTGAACTTCACATGCTCTGTGTCGGGATAGGTCCCCACCACGTTTTTCTGGATTTCCACGTCCACGTCCCGCTCCTTGAACTCGCCGTCATAGAACATCGCGGTGCAGAGCGCCGGGTCCCCGTCCTGAATGTTCATCCGGGCGGTTTCCTGGCAGTAGATGTGCCACAGGTCCCCCTCCCGCTCATAGCTGGGGATAATCTGCCGCACGCTGGCGACCTGCCGCTCCGGCAGGGTTTTGATAGTCACATCGTATTTCATCATGGTTTCGTCCTTTCTAAGTCGTTCCAAGGCTGTGTCCAGCAGCCGCAGCCGCCTCTGCGCCTCCGCCATGACCTCCCGGGCCTCCGCCCGCCGCAGGAGCAGGCAGCGTTCCAGCGCCCTGGGCTCATCATAGCACTCCAGCACCTCCCGGACGGCGGCCAGAGGAAAGCCCATATCCCGAAGGGACCGGATGCGGTTGGCGATTAGGAGCTGGCGCTCGCTGTAGTAGCGGTAGCCGGAGGAAGGGTCGATAGAGGCCGGGGGCAGGAGCCCCGCCTCGTCATAGCGGCGCAGGGACCGGATGCTGATTCTGGAGAGCTTGGAAAATTCGCCGATTTTCAGCATAACAGAGATTCCTCCACAACGTTGTGAATTTTGAGCTCAGGCATAGGATACCTCCTCCCCCAGGGGGAGAGTCAAGAGGGAATTTAAAAAAATACGGCCGATTGAAAAGGGCGGCCAAGAAGCGCCCTTCCGGCGAAGGCGCTTGGACTGCGGAGAAAATTTTGAAGAAAAATCGAGGAAAGGCTTGACAAAACCGGGGGAGGTCTGCTATAGTATCATTTGTCCGTTGAGGGCGGCAGACATGGCGGCATAGCTCAGTTGGCTAGAGCATGCGGTTCATACCCGCAGTGTCCCCGGTTCAAATCCAGGTGCCGCTACCAGCATCCATGAAGCGCCGCAAGGCGCTTCATGGGACCTATCTTCTTCACCTTTGTGTTCTTTCCAAGCTTCTCAAGAATCCGTGGATTTTTGAAAAAGGAACAGAGATGAAGTTTCTGCCAAAGACGAAAACGAATGCGGCAAATTTTCTCAGCGACGGCCCGTTGGTCAAGTGGTTAAGACACGGCCCTTTCACGGCTGTAACATGGGTTCGAATCCCGTACGGGTCACCACCCCATAAGGCGCCGTGAAGTGCGGCGTCTTATGGGCAGAATAATTCAATATGTATCTGGAGGCTTAGCTCAGCTGGTTAGAGCGCATGCTTCACACGCATGAGGCCACTGGTTCGAGTCCAGTAGTCTCCACCAGATTGTCGTTATTCAAACCATGTCCAAAAAAATGCGAGATGCGGTTTGCGATGACGGAGAAGATGTCCGTGAGTGCTTCGGCACCACGGGCTTTTTCTTTGTTGTAGTGGGCAATTTCGCCTTTAATGGGGCCTATTAGCATATTGAAGGGTTCCCGGAACTCAGCCGTAACGTTGCCGTCTTCACCCACCCACAATTTCGAGAAAACAGCCTGGTTAAGCATCTTCTTATACGGATCATCCACCAAACGGTAAGTCAACCCACAGTCTTCAATCAGCTCCAGTGCTTTTGAAATACTCGCAGATACACCAGCGAAAGTCTGTCCGTATATTTTTATCTGGTGCTCTATCGCGGCCAGCTGCTTGGCAATTTTTTGCTGTTCACTCTTCATGAGGTCGAGCGGAATCGCATCGTTATAGTGTGCCTCCAGCAGTTTTTTACGTTTACGTTCCAGTTTGTCCTTCTCGCGGCGCAGTCCATCCAATTCTGTCTCATATTTTTCCTGCTCGGTTTTGATGTTGGTCTGGAGATATTTCTCCAAGTATTTGCGGAGTTCCGGCGACAAAGAGTAGCGGTCATAAATCTGTTCTACCCGTCGCTCAACTTCGTCAATGAGAACTGCCTTTTGCTTACAGTCTTTTTCTCGCTTGCTATGCCGCCCAGCGCAGATAAAATAAGGATAGCGAACACCAGAACGTGCTTTGGCATAGGTCACAATCATCCGCGACCCGCATTGGCGGCAATAGAGGCTCCCTTTGAGGAAATGCGGATGTTCACGGGTGCGTTCACCGTTGACGTGCGAGGCTAAAACATCCTGGACCTGCTGCCAGACATCCGAAGCCACTAGAGCCGGGTGACTCCCGGCATATTCCACTCCTTTGTATACCACTGCGCCCTTATAATAGGGGTTTACAAGAACTGTGTTCAGCGCCCGTTTGTCGATAGGGGCGGAGGGGATTCTGGGTGTAGCACGAGTTGTAAGACCGCAAGCCGCCAAGTGCTCCGCGAGATCGTTCACCGTCCAATTTCCGGTGGCATATTCCTCAAACGCCAACTTAATCAGCGGGGCGCGTTCCTCGTCTAGCACAACCGTCCGTTCCTCACGCCCCTTATCGTCCACCCGGCGAACGTTGAGGTAGCCGAGAGGTGCGCGGCAGGGCGTCCCACCGCTCTTGACCTTTTCTCCCATGCCTTTCTTGACTTCGTTCGCTAAGTTCTGCGAATAAAACTCAGCGATGGAACTCATGATGCCGTGGAGCAGCATCCCCGCCGGGGTATCATCGATACTTTCCGAGGCGGATACCAACTGGACACCGCACTCTCGGAGCGTCCGCATGATGTCGATGTCATCACCCCGGTTACGGGCGAGACGGTCAACCTTGTGGACGATAACATAATCCACCCGGTCGGCGTTCTCTTTCACATACTCCAGCATCTTCTGGAGTTCTGGGCGGTCGGCAGACTTGGCGGACGCGCCCCGGTCAACAAACTCTTTGCCAACAATCGCCCCCATGGAGAGGGCTTTTCTTTTGTTCGCCTCACGCTGGGCGGGGATGGAAAATCCCTCGTCCGCACCGCCGCCGCGCTCTGCCTGTCCCCGTGTCGATACACGCAAGTAGGATACGGCGAACTTTGGCGACATATCAGCGACGAACGCTTCCATCATATTGTTTGTAGAAAAACTCACCTAAAAGGCCTCCTTTCGCAGTTTTTCATAACCATTATAACTCTGGTGACCCCTATAAGCAAGGGACGCCAGCCATCGTTATCTCTTTGTTAATATATACATAATTCCGTGGTGTTCCTTTGAAGCCAGCCCGCCGGAGCGGGCTGGTATTGCGGCAAAATCGCCGCTATAAGGTGCTACGCCTGTTCAATTTTACAGATCATTCCGTCTACTTGGATAATACGGTAGTTTTGGTTTTGCCAGCGCACTGTCACAATACGAACGCCAGTATATTCGTTACTGCGCTGTTCGTCCGACAGAATTGTGCCAGAAGAAGTGAGCCATGCGGCGAGTCCCTCCAGAAGATTACAGC
>CATLJA010000024.1 GCA_949959305.1 uncultured Oscillibacter sp. | reverse complement strand
CGTAGGCATGTTTGGAAAGACTGGTAGTGCCGTAGACTACCCTGTAGTTAAAGAAGGAGGTGTTGTTTTCCGCCATGGAAGCGGTATCATCGCCGTTATACTAATCGATCAGCCGTACGCTATCCAACCGGTAATCATTCCGGTATAGCTCATGGAAGATTTGGTTCACGATGGCCACCAGGGTCTTGCCCACCAGCGCCTCCGGCTCGTACCACTTGTGAATGCCGGAGAGAATCTGGCGGTCCGTGCCGGTGCCGTCGTCCAGAATGAATTTCAAAAGCTTCTCGCTCTTTTTCACCGCCTCGCAGGACTTCACCTTCACCGCCCGGAAGTCGGACTTGCAGAAGGTGTCGAAGTCCACCTTCTCCGGATTCTGGGGCTCCAGCTCCACGCCGGACTCCGCCTGGCGGGCGGCCTCCACGGCGGCCTCCAGCTCCGCCAGGGCCTTGTCCATGTCCACCCGGGGGAACAGGTTCTCCCCCTTGGTGACGGACACGTCCGCGTCCAGGGCCGCCCACATGGCCGCGCTGAGCCAGGTGCGGCAGTTCTCCTCCGCGCCGATCTGTTCAAAGAGCTTTTCCATGCTCTCGGGCATGAAGGGGGTCAGCAGGACGCCGCAGATCCGGGTGGCCTCCAGCAGGTGGTACAGGACACTGGCAAGGCGGGGGCCGTTGGCCTCCATATCCTTGGCCAGGGCCCAGGGCATGTTCTCGTCAATATACTTGTTGGCCCGCTGGACGACCCTGAAGACCTCCTCCAGGGCCTTGTGGGGGGCGTAGTGCTCCATGGCGTCCCCGTACTTGTCCCGGAGGGCCAGGACCATGGAGACCAGCTCGCCGTCCTTCTCCTTCTCATAGCGGCGGTCCGCCGGCAGCGTGCCGCCGAAGTATTTGACCGCCATGGCGGTGGTGCGGGAGACCAGGTTGCCCAGGTCGTTGGCAAGGTCCGTGTTGATGGTCTGAATCAGAAGCTCGTTGGAGAAATTGCCGTCGGAGCCGAAGGGGAAGGTCCGCATGAGGAAAAAGCGCAGCGCGTCCACGCCGAACTGCTCCGCCAGGATATAGGGGTCCACCACGTTGCCCTTGGACTTGGACATCTTGCCGCCGTCCAGGAGGAGCCAGCCGTGGCCGAAGCACTTTTTGGGCACCGGCTCGCCCAGGCTCATCAGCATGGCGGGCCAGATGATGGAGTGGAAGCGGACGATTTCCTTGCCCACGATGTTCACGCCGGGCCACCAGCCCTTTTCATAGTCGGCGTAGTGTTCGTTGCCGTAGCCCAGGGCGGTGATATAGTTGGAAAGGGCGTCCACCCATACGTAAACCACATGGCCCGGGTCGAAGTCCACGGGCACGCCCCAGGAAAAGCTGGTCCGGGAGACGCACAGGTCCTCCAGGCCCGGCTCGATAAAGTTTTTCACCATTTCGCGGACCCGGCTCCTGGGCTCCAGGAAGTCCGTGTTCTCCAGCAGGTCCCGGATGCGGCCGGCGTACTTGCTCAGGCGGAAGAAGTAAGCCTCCTCCTCCGCGTCCTGGACCTCCCGGCCGCAGTCGGGGCATTTGCCGTCCGCCAGCTGGCTCTCGGTCCAGAAGGACTCGCAGGGCTTGCAGTACTTGCCCTTATAGGTGCCCTTGTAAATATCCCCGCTGTCGTGCATTTTGCGGAAGATATACTGGATGGACTTCACGTGGTAATCGTCGGTGGTGCGGATGAAGCGGTCGTTGGAGATGTTCATCAGCTTCCACAGGTCCAGCACGCCCCGGGGCCCCTCCACGATGCGGTCCACAAACTCCTTGGGGGTGACGCCGGCCTCCTTGGCCTTGTCCTCGATTTTCTGGCCGTGCTCGTCGGTGCCGGTGAGGAACATGACCTCCTCCCCCAGCAGGCGGTGGTAGCGGGCCAGCACGTCGGTGGCCACGGTGCAGTAGGTGTGGCCGATGTGGAGCTTGTCCGAGGGGTAGTAGATGGGCGTGGTGATATAGAACTTTTTCTTCTCCATGGTGTTTCTCCTTTATCACGGCGGCCCCGGATGGAAGGGCCGCCGGTACTGACGGGAATGCAATTGGTTTATTATACCGAAAGCGGGCGGAAAATACAAGCGGGTTTTTACCGCCCCGGCGGCTCGTCCCGCTCCGCCAGGCTCCCGCGGCGCTTCCACCGGCCGGAGAAGTACCAGCCCAGGGACAGCGCCAGGCCCACGGCCCAGCCCACGGCGCAGCCGTAATACATATAGTCCGGCCCGTAACGGTCCGCCAGCCAGTAAACCGCCGGGACCCGGACCAGGATAAGGGACAAAATCACGTCCACCATGGGGAACACGCTGTCGCCCGCCCCCCGCATGGCGTTGTTCAGGCAGAACATGACGGCGAACAGGGAGTAGAAGGGCATGATGCACCGCAGGTACGCCGCCCCGGCGCGGATTACCGCGGGGGTGGGGGAGAAGAAGGCCACCAAAGGCTCCCGGAAGGGGATGAGCGCCGCCGTCATCAAAAGGGCCCAGGCGGCGGAGAGCGCCGCCGCCGCCCGGATGCCCCGCCGGACCCGGTCCGGCATTTTCGCGCCGGTGTTCTGCCCCACGAAGGAGATGACGGCGCTGGACACGCTTTGAATGGGCAGGAAGGCCAGCTGGTCCAGGCGGAAGCCCACGTTGTACCCGGCGGTGAACTCCTTGCCGTAGGAGTTGATTTTCCCCATCACCACCATGGCCCCCAGGGCCACCAGCGACATCTGCACCCCCGCCGGGAGGCCGATGCCCATAATCTGCCGGAAGAGGGCCCGGTCGAATTTCCGCGGCCGGAGGCGGAGGGAAATCTCCGGGTAGCGGCGGTTGATATAAAATACTCCAAAGAGCCAGGAAAACGCCTGGGCGATGATGGTGCCCAAGGCCGCGCCCAGAACTCCCAGCCCGCAGGCCAGCACCAGGACCAGGTCCAGGACAATGTTCAGCACCGAGGCCGCCGCCAGGAACAGGAGCGTGCTCCGGCTGTTTCCCAGGCCCCCCAGGATGCCCGCGTTGAGGTTGTAGCCCACGCTGCCGACCAGCCCGGCGCAGACCGCCATCAGGTAGAGGCGCGCCTCGCCGTAGGCGGCCTCCTCCACCTGGAGCAGGCGGAGGATGGGCCCCGCCGTCAGAAGGGCCAATGCCGTCAGGGGCAGGATGGAGGCGAGGAAGGCGGCGTAAATTGTGTCCACCGCGCCGCGGACCTGGTCCATTTTTCCCGCGCCGAAGAATTGGGCGATGACCACGGTGCCGCCGCTGGAGAGGCCGATAAAGAGAGAGGCGAACATGGTCAAAACCGGGAACCCCACGCCCACGGCGGCCAGGGCTCCATCGCCTACATAGCGGCCCACCACCCAGCTGTCCACCATGTTGTAGAACTGCTGGAGCAGGCTTCCCGCCAGCAGGGGCAGGGCGAAATAGAGGATATGCCCGGCGGGACTGCCCGCCGTCATGTCCCGCATGCCGTTTTGCCTCATGGCTCAGCCCTCCAGCAGGACGCCCAGCTTCCGCAGGGCCTCCCGGACCCGGCGGAAGGCGTCCTCGTCCGGGCAGGAGAGGGTGTGGAGGTGGATGCCGCCGGTGAGGTCCGAAAGAGGACGGGCCCCGGCCCCGGCGCAGCGGGAGAGGAACTGGCTCACGTCGTAGCGGCTCGCCAGCTGGAGGGGGCCGGTGAGCTGTCCGTAGACGGGGTGGTCCACGATAACGTCCAGCACGGAGCAGCCCTGGTCCACCATAGCACAGAGCTCCGCCTCCATTCCCGCCCCGTCGTGGCGGCAGGCCACCCGGCGGACAAGGCCCGGGCCCGCCCGGAGAATGACATAGCCCCTGGGGGTGGCGGAGATGTCCGCTCCGGCGGCCCGGAGCAGGGCCACGTCCCCCACCACCGCCTGGCGGCTGACGGAAAAGCGCTCCGCGAGATACCCGGCGCTGACGGGGCGGCTGGACTGCCGCAGATGTTCCAGGATGGCCTGACGGCGCTCCTCGGCCCGCATAAAGGTTCCTCCTCACGTTTGGTTTTGAAGCCAGTATACCACCATTTGGGGAAAAAGAAAAGGGCAAACGCCTTGACAAACCCGCCGGGCCGTCCTATACTGTTTTTCAAGTAACGGCTTGTATAAGTTCATGATGGGATGAGCGTTTCTACCAACTGCCTTAACAGTTGACTACAAGCTTCGGGGCCCGGTCCCGAAGCCTGTGGTCTTTTTCTTTTCGTCCCCCGGACTTGCCGGGCCGCAGAATTTTGCGCGGGAAGCGCGTAATTGGGAGGCAGCGCATGAGCAGTCTTTTTGTAAAAAACGCCTCGGCCATCGTCACCTGCGACGGCCGGGACACCGTGCTGGAAAACGCCGGTATCCTTATCCGGGACGGGGCCGTCGCCTATATGGGGCCCGAGCCCCAGGCGGCGGACGAGACGCTGGACGCCTCGGGCTGCATCGTCTATCCGGGGCTCGTCAATACCCACCACCACCTCTACCAGACCTTCAGCCGGAACCTGCCCCAGGTCCAGAATATGGAGCTGTTCGATTGGCTGCGGGCGCTGTACGAAATCTGGAAGAACCTGGACAGTGAAACCATTTACCACAGCTCCGTCGCGGGCATGGGGGAGCTGCTGAAAACCGGGTGCACCACCGTCTTCGACCACCACTATGTATTCCCGGAGAATTCCGGGGATTTGCTGGAGGCCCAGTTCGCCGCCGCCGGGGACCTGGGGGTGCGGCTGTACGCCTCCCGGGGGAGCATGGACCTGAGCCGCAAGGACGGCGGCCTGCCCCCGGACAGCGTGGTCCAGACGGTGGACGGGATTCTCCGGGACTGCCGGGCGGCGGTGGAGAAATACCACGACCCCCGGCCCCTCTCCATGCGCATGGTGGCCCTGGCCCCCTGCTCGCCCTTCAGCGTGTCGGCGGAGCTGCTGCGCCAGTCCGCCGCTCTGGCCCGGGACCTGGGGGTCCGGCTCCACACCCACCTGTGCGAGACGAAGGACGAGGAGAATTACGTCCTGGAAAGGCACGGCAAGCGGCCCCTGGCCTATATGGAGGAGCTGGGCTGGGTGGGTCCGGACGTGTGGTACGCCCACGGCATCCACTTCAACGACGCGGAATTAAAGCTTCTGGCGGACACGGGCACCGGCGTTGCCCACTGCCCCATCTCCAATATGAAGCTCTCCTCCGGCGTGTGCCGGATTCCCGAGATGCTGGAGCTGGGGGTCCCCGTGGGCCTGGCGGTGGACGGCAGCGCCAGCAACGACGGGTCGAATCTTTTGGAGGAGCTTCGGATGGCCTATCTGCTCCACCGCCTGCATTCCAGCGGGAAGGCCCCCAGCGGCTACGGGCTGCTGAAAACTGCCACCCGGGGCGGCGCGCGGGTGCTGGGCCGGGAGGACATAGGAAGCCTGGAGCCCGGCAGAGCCGGGGACCTGTTTCTAATCCGCCGGGAGCGGCTGGAGCTGGTGGGGGCGGACCTGGACGTGAAATCCATGCTGGGCACCGTGGGCTTCAAGGGTCCCGTGGACTGCACGGTGGTAAACGGCAGGGTCGTGGTCAGGGACGGCCGCCTCACCGGCGTGGACGAGGAAAAAGCGGTCCGGGAGGCCCGGGCCGCGGTGCGCGCGTATCTGACGCGTATCTGAAATGCTGACGGAGGGGGATTATTCCCCCTCCCGCCTGTCCAGCCCGGCCAGGAAAAAGGCCAGGGCAAACCCGGCGGCGCAGAGAACGGCGGAGAGGACCATCTCTCCCGGCCCGGCGTACTCCGTGGGAAGGATGACCAGGGTGGAGGCCATGACGAAGCCCAGGATGCCGTGGAAGGCGGCGGCGTAGTGCCGCCGGAAGAACCAGGTCACAAGCCTGGCAAGCAGGGCGATGGTCAGAAACATCCCCGGCAGGGCGGCGGAGAGGACCAGGAAATCCAGCCGGGCCAGCCCCTCCAGCATGGGCTGGTACAGCCCCAGGGCCATCATGACGGAGGAGGAGGTCATGCCCGGGATTACCACCCCCATGCCCCATAGGGCCCCGCAGAAGTTGTACCACCAGAAGCCGGGCTCCACCTGGACCCGGACGACCCGGCTGACGTAAAACAGCCCCGCGAAAACCGCCGCCGCGCAGAGGAGGAAGCTGGCCCAGGCGGAGGGGGAGCGGCCCTCCTTCCCCGCCTCCCGGAAAAGGGAGGGGGCCGTGCCCGCGATGAGGCCGATGAACAGCCAGTAGGTGGCCGCGTCGGAGAGGGTCATGGCGGCGGAGATGCCCCTGGCGACGCCCATAAAGCCCGCCGCCCAGCCAAGGCCCAGGGGAACCAGCATCCGCCAGTGTTGGGGGACGGCCTTCCTGGGCCGGGTCAGCATGTCCATAAAGGGCCGGTAAACGCCGAACACCACCGCCAGCACGCCGCCGGACACCCCCGGCAGAATGGCCCCCGCGCCGATGAGAACGCCGCAGAGGAAATCCCGGAGCCAGTGGGCCCGCCGCCGCTTCCGCTCGTCCATCTTCCCTGTCCCCTCCTCTCCGCGCAAACGGAATCTCACGCGGAATATGATAGCAGTTTTGCCGGAGTCTTGCAATCCGATTCTTGTTTTCGGGACAAAATTTCTCCCCGCGTTTGGGGGCCTTTGTGGATTCTGCCGGGTTTTCCGGCGGCAAAGGCGGTTTTTCTGTGCGCTTCGCCATTGACAGGGCGGAGGAAACCGTGTAAACTGCAAGATACTTGAAAAGTGCATAACCGCAAAGACGATGAAGAGGAGAGTACGCCGGACGATACGTCAAAGAGAGCCCCGGTTGGTGAAAAGGGGTACGGAAGGGCCGGCCGAACATGGCCTTGGAGTCGCGCCGCCGACCGCCCGCAGGGCATAGGCCGCGACGGGAGCGCCCGTGACAGCGCGGGAGTGTGCCGGCACTCCGCAAGGCCGCCTCCGCGAGGGGGCGCGCGAATCAAGGTGGTACCACGGCGCGGTTTCGCGCCCGTCCTTGAAGCAAGACGCTTCAAGGGCTTTTTTGTTTGCCTGTGACTTTTCCGTAAAGGAGCTGCTATCGTGAGCGAATCCATTATTCAAATCCAGCGCCTGACCAAGAACTTCGGCGGCGGCGCGGAGGAGGTCCACGCCCTGACGGATATCAGCCTGGACATCCGGCAGGGGGAGATTTTCGGCATCATCGGCCTCTCCGGCGCGGGGAAGTCCACCCTGGTCCGGTGCATGAACCTCCTGGAGCGCCCCACCTCCGGCACCGTTATCGTGGACGGGAAGGACATGACCGCCCTGCCGGAGCGGGAGCTGCGGCTCCAGCGGCGGAAAATCACCATGATTTTCCAGAGCTTCAACCTGCTGATGCAGCGGACGTGCCTGAAAAACGTGTGCTTCCCCATGGAAATCGCCGGGGTCCCCAGGGACCGGGCCGCGAAGCGGGCGGCGGAGCTGCTGGACCTGGTGGGCCTGGCGGACAAGGCGAATTCCTACCCCGCCCAGCTCTCCGGCGGGCAGAAGCAGCGGGTGGCCGTGGCCCGGGCCCTGGCGACGGACCCCAAGGTCCTCCTCTGCGACGAGGCCACCTCCGCCCTGGACCCCACCACCACCGCCTCCATCCTGGAGCTGCTCAAGGACCTGAACGCCAAGCTGGGCGTCACCGTGGTGGTGATTACCCACCAGATGAGCGTCATCGAGGCCATCTGCTCCCGGGTGGCCATTCTGGACGGCGGGACCGTGGCTGAGCTGGGGCCGGTGCAGGATATCTTCTCCAACCCGTCCACCGACGCGGCCCGGCGGCTGGTGTACCCCGGCGGCGTCAGCATCTCCCAGTATCCCGCCAGCACCCGGGCCGTCCGCGTCTCCTTCAACGGCGGCACCGCCTACCAGCCCCTTATCGCCTCCGTTGCCATCGACTGCGGCGTGAAGCTGAACATCCTGGGGGCGGACACCCGGAACGTGGGGGGAAAGGCCCTGGGCACCATGCTGCTGGGCCTGCCGGAGGACTCCAACGAGGCCGCCAGGGCCCTGAGCTACATCCGTTCCCAGCCGCACATTACCGTGGAGGAGGTGGAGTACCATGGCTGAGATTTTTACGTCCGCCTTCTGGGCGGAATACGGCGGCATCTTGATGGAGGGCGTTTGGGACACCCTTTTGATGACGGGTCTGTCCACCCTCCTGGCCTACGCAATCGGCCTGCCCATGGGCGTGGTCATGATTCTGACCCGGCCCCACGGCATCCGCCCCAACCGGATGGTCAACGCGGTCCTGGGCTGGATTATCAACATCGGGCGCTCCCTGCCCTTCATCATTTTGATGATCGCCCTCTTCCCCCTCACCAAGCTCATCGTGGGCACGAAAATCGGCATCCGGGGGGCCGTGGTCCCGCTGGTGGTCTCCGCCGCTCCCTTCATCGCCCGGATGGTGGAAACCTCCCTCAGCGAGGTGGACGCGGGGGTCGTGGAGGCGGCCCAGTCCATGGGGGCCTCCACCTTCCAGATTGTCTGGAAGGTCTACCTGCCGGAGGCGAAGCCCTCCCTGATTCTGGGGGGCTCCGTGTCCCTCATCGCCATCGTGGGCTACACCGCCATGGCGGGCACCATGGGCGCGGGGGGGCTGGGGGACCTGGCCATCCGGTACGGGCACCAGCGGAACGTCCCCTCGGTCATGTGGGTTACGGTGATTTTCCTTATTATCCTGGTGCAGGCGGTCCAGACCATTTTCAACCGCCTGTCCCGGCGCGTGGACAAGCGCCTGGACGCGGGAGCCAGGTCCGGGGCCCCGGGGGGGCTGAACGGGAACTGGTTCCGGTGGAAATTCTTCGGCCCGAAGTAAGCCGCGTTCGTTTTCAGCCCCTTGCCGGGAGGCTTCCGGCAAGGGCTTGAAATAAAGGGGCCTTCCCCCTCAAACGCCCTCCCGCCCTCTCAGCGCGCAGAGAGGAACGGGGACGCGCCGGGGGCGGGGCCCGGAAGTACCAAAGACATTTTCAGCAAGCTCTTTGAAATTGGAGGAACACAACATGAAAAAGAAGATTTTCGCTCTTTCCCTGGCCCTGGTTCTGGCCCTGTCCCTGGCCGCCTGCGGCGGCAAGAAGACCACGACCCTCAAGGTCGCCGCCTCTCCCACCCCCCACGCCGAGATTCTGAACCAGTGCGTGGACATCCTGAAGGAGCAGGGCATCGAGCTGGTGGTCAACGAGTACTCCGACTACGTGGTGCCCAACACCGCCGTGGAGGACGGGGACGAGGACGCCAACTACTTCCAGCACGTGCCGTACCTGGACGACTTCAACGCCGAGCGGGGCACCCACCTGGTGAGCGTGGCCGGCGTGCACATTGAGCCCATGGGCCTGTACGCCGGGAAGTCCGCCTCCCTGGACGCCATCCCCGACGGCGGCAAGGTGGCTGTCCCCAACGACGCCACCAACGAGGGCCGGGCCCTTCTGCTGCTGGAGGCCCAGGGCCTCATCAAGCTGAAGGACAGCTCCAACCTGGCCGCCACGCCCAACGACATCGCCGAGAATCCCAAGAACCTGGAGTTCGTGGAGCTGGAGGCCGCCAACGTCCCCGCTAACCTGGACGAGGTGGACGTCGCCGCCATCAACTCCAACTACGCCCTGGGCGCGGGCCTCAACCCCGTGGAGGACGCCCTGGTCATCGAGGCCGCCGACTCCCCCTATGTGAACGTGCTGGTGGTCAAGGAGGGCAGCGAGAACAGCGAGGCCGTCCAGGCCCTGGTGAAGGCCCTCCAGTCCGACGCCGTAAAGGACTATATCAACAGCACCTACAACGGCGCGGTGGTTCCCGCCTTCTGATACGGATACGGAGAAAAGGGGAGAGGCCCGGGACGGTTCCCGGGCCTCTCCTGTTTGCCTGTCCTCCGGCTCCCCGGAAAACGCGGGAATCAGCCCCCCAGCCGCCCACGGAGCGCCGCCGCCGCGCACAGGCACAGCAAAGCCGCCAGCGCCCCCTGGCCCCAGAGGAGGTTATAGCTGACGGCCTCCCGGTCCCGCCGCCGCTCCGCCGCCACAGAGGCGAACACGTACAGCGATACCGCGGCGAAGGCCAGGGCCAGCGCGCCCGCCGCTCCCCGCCGGTTCAGGGCGGCGGCCCCCAGGTACAGCAAAAAGCCAATGCCGGAGACGATGGCCCCCAGGTTCAGCTGCTTCACGCCCCGCAGGAGAGGGGACTTTTTTCGCTCCATCCGTATACCCTCCGTTGATTATCTGTCCGGTATTACAAACCGTCCTATTTTTCGTAGCCGTTCACGATGACGTTCAGGGTTCTCGCCGCCACATTCCCCGCCACGCTGCTGCCGCTGCCGCCGTTTTCCACCAGGACCACAAAGGCGTAGGGCGCGTCCACGTTCCGCAAAAAGCCGGCGAACCAGGCGTGGGGGCTCCGGCCCTCCCCCACCTCGGCGGTGCCGGACTTGGCGCAGAGGTCCATATTGGGAAAGCGGCCGGAGCCGTAGGTCTTCTCCACGTTTCCCGCCATCAGCTCCGCAAGCCGCGCCGCCGTGTCCCGGCCCACCAGGGTCCCGGTCCGGCTGGTCAGGCGGGGCAGGGAGGGGAGGCCCAGGCCGCTTTTCGTCCTGAGAATCAGATAGGGCTCCGCCGCCCTGCCGCCGCCCGCGACGGCCCCCATGAAGACCATCAGGGCGCAGGGGTTCACCAGGTCCTTGTCCTGACCCACCCCCGCCCAGCCCAGGCGGCCCTCAGTGAGGTCCCAGTCGAAGGAGCCCTTGGCGGAGGACAGGCCGTCCAGGCTGAAGCTGGAGGTCAGGCCCGCCTTTTCCGTGTGCTTGCGAAGAACGTCCGCCCCCAGCTCCACGGCGATTTCGGCGAAGGCGGTGTTGCAGCTGTTGGCAAAGGCGGCGGCGATATCCTGCTCCCCGTGAACGCCGGAGCAGATAATGGCCTCCTCCCCGATTTGGATGGACCCGGCGCAGCTCCAGGTCCGGCTCTCCAAGTCCGGCAGGGTTTCCAGCGCCGCCGCCAGGACGACGGTTTTGTAGACGGAGCCGGGGGTGAACGTGGAGGAGAGGAAGCGGTTCAGATAGGCTCCCTTGTAGCGTTCGCTGGTCTCGATATCCTCCGGGACATGCATAGGGTCGTAGCTGGGGGCGGAGACCATGCAGAGAATCTCCCCGGTTTTGTAGTTGTACACGGCCACGGTCCCGGCATGGCCGTTCAGGGCCTGATACGCCTCGTAGTTGTACCGGGCGTCAATGGTGAGGGTCAGCTCCCCGCCCCGGTCCGAGCCGAAGGCCCCGTTGAGGAGGTTCCAGCCGGTCAGCTTCCCGGCGAAGGCGTTCAGCGCCCCGGAGCCCACGCGGCCCTGAAGGTCCCCCACGGCGTGGAGGGTGGCCTTGCGGACGGTTTCGCTGTCGTAGTAAGTGCGCTCCCCGTTTTCGGCGGAGGAGAGCACGTCCCCGTCCCGGTCCAGCACCGTTCCGGCGATCAGCTGGCCCCGGGTGTTGTAGAGGTGGCGGTTGAAGGGGGCGGAGGCCCAGGCTCCCCCCTGGGCAAGATAGCGCAGGAGGAAGAAACCCATCCCCGCCGCCAGCAGCAGCGTCAAAATCAGGCAGACCACCGCCCGGTTTTCAATTTTCTTCACAGGAATCCTCCTCTCTTAGAAGCCCTGTCACCCGCCTCCCGCCTGCGGAACGGCCGTCCGGCGCTCAGCCCGGCGGATCGGAGCGCGGCCTTTGACGCCGGATGGCGAAGCTGGCGTTGTCCCGCGTGTCCGTGGCCTTCAAAAAAGCCAGCAGTCCCCAGGCGGACATCATGGCGGAGCCGCCGTTGGAGACGAAGGGGAAGGTCACCCCCGTCAGGGGCAGGAGGTCCACCGAGCCGAACACGTTCAGGCAGGTCTGGAACACCAGCAGCGACCCGGCGGCGCAGGCGGCCAGGCAGTAGAAGCTGCTCCGCCCCGCCCGGCAGGCCCGGACGGTGAAGAAGGCCAGGGCCGCGATGGAGCCCACCGCGAAAAAGGCGATGACAAGCCCCCACTCCTCGCAGAGCATGCCGAACACCAAATCCGTGTCCGCCGCCGGGACCCGGTGGAGCCAGCCGTTTCCCGCCCCCATGCCCAAAAGGCCCCCGGAGGCCGCGGCGGACATGGTGCGGGTCTGCTGGTAGCCCCGGCCCGACGCGTCGGCCCAGGCGCGGCCCCAGGCGGCGAAGCGGTCCAGGATATAGGGCTTGAACTTCACGATGATGCCCGCCCCGAACACCGCCCCGCCGCAAATCAGGGACAGCGCGGCGAAGTCCCCGGAGCGCAGGTACGCCAGCACCAGGAAGGTGACGAAGAAGACGGCCGCCGTGCCGAAATCGCTCATCAGCCCCAAAAGGCCCACGCACACCCCGGTCAGGACGATGAACAGCGTCAGGTTCCGCCGGCGGAACAGCCGCTCCAGCGTGGCGGACCCGGCGAAGATATAGCAGATCTTGGCGATTTCCGAGGGCTGGAAGCTCAGGGGCCCCAGGGAAATCCAGTTTACCGCGCCGTACTTCCGGTTTCCCAGCACCAGCGTCACGGCAAGTAAGCCGATGGAGGCTGCCGCCATGACCCAGCGGTTCCGCTGGACCCGCCCCAAATCCCGGAGGAACAGCCCCAGGGTGAGGAACAGCCCCAGCCCCAGGACCACCGCCAGGAGCTGTTTATAGAGGCTCTGCGGCGCGCTGGAGGCGGTGACCGCCAGGGACAGCGTGGAGAGGAAGAAGGCGATGGTCTCCATCTCGAAGCCCACGCAGCGGCTGAGCCGCAGCGCGGCGGCGTAAAGCCACATCACCGCCGCGAGGCCCAGGAAGGCCAGGGGCACGGCGGGGGAGCCCTCTCCCCCGGCGGATATCATCAGCTGGGCGCAGGTGAGAAGCTGGAACACGGTGAGCCAGAGGAAGGAGGGCCACATGGCGGCGGGGCGCTCCGCCCGCCGCCGCTGGGCCAGCTCCTCCCGCTCCTCCACGGTCTGGGGCAGGAACAGCAGGGGCACGCCCCCCAGCTCCATCCGATCCCCCATCCGGATGGGGGCGGAGCCCTCCACCTTTTCCCCGTTCAGCAGCACGCCGCCCTTGGAGTTCAGGTCGTAGAGGGTCCATTGCCCCTCCCCGCCGCGGCAGAGGGCGGCGTGCTGGCGGGAGACGCTGGGGTAGTTCAGCCGCACGTCGGCGCTCTTCCCCCGGCCCAGGATATTCTCCCAGTGGGTCAGGGGGACGGAGCCACCGCCGGGAAGGCTCAGCTGGCCCCAGGTCTCCGGCGTGTGGGGGGCCCGGAGGAGGGAGCTGACGGCCCGCCAGAGGATGGCCCCCGCCAGCACAGGGAGGAGAAAGCGGATAAAGGCGGTGTAGAAAACCCCGGCGGCGGGGTGCGCCGCCAGAAGCTGGGGCAGGGTCATGGGCGGGCCTCCTCTCCGAAAGAAAGCAATAATAGTAATAATAACATAGGATAGCACGTTTTTATGAAAAAATCTACCGCGTATTTCTGCCGCCGTCCCAAGGGCGGCGCCGCCTTGAACCGCCCGCCCGGCTGTGATAAAATCAAGGCATAACCGGAGGGACGGACCCTTGAAAGGAGGAGCGCTCTATGAGCGGGAGCATGGCATTCGCCAGCCGGGAGGAATTTCGGAGCTGGCTGCGGGACCACTGCCGGTCCCATGAGGGGGTGTGGCTTTTGTTCGGCAGGGCCGGCGGGCCGGACGGCCTGAAGGCGGGAGAGGCGCTGGAGGAGGCGCTTTGCTTTGGGTGGATTGACGGGCAGATGAAACGCGTCGACGAAAAAACGTACCGGAAATATTTCTCCCCGAGGAGGAAGGACAGCAAGTGGTCGGAGAAAAACAAAGCGCTGGCCGAAAGCCTTGAGGAACGGGGGCTCATGACCGATTTTGGCAGAGAGAAAATCGAGGAGGCCAAGAAAAACGGCCGGTGGGACGCGCCGAAGCCCCCGGCGGTTACGGAGGAACAGATCGCCCGGCTCTCCGCGCTGCTGGAGGGGTGCGAGCCCGCCTGCGCGAATTTCCAGGCCATGCCCCCGTCCGTAAGGAAAACCTACGCAAGAGCGTATTTTGACGCGAAGACGGACGCCGGGCGGGAGAGGCGGATTGCCTGGATTGTGGACAGGCTCAATAAAAACCTGAGGCCGATGTGACGCACGCGCACGGTCCGGCGGGACCCCAGGGAGCGGCGCAAGAGGGCGAAAGAGAGAAAAATTTCCAGCGGCCCCTTCACTTTTCCGGCGTTTTGCCGATATACTGAATATAGCTATACACGGCACGGTGAAGGGAGGCCCCGCCATGAGCGGCATACAAGTGAACAGCACCGCCCCGGCCCCGGCCTCCCGGCAGAGCCAATCCGCCGCGCAGGCCAGGGAGCGGCAGGACAGCGGCCCCGGCCTCTACGAGCTGATGCGGGACGCGAAGGAGAAGGCCGACGCCGCCCGGGAGAAATTCAACAGCATCAAGCCCAAGCCCCGCTACGGCGACGCGCCCATGGAGGCGTACGCCCGGCTGGCCCGGGCCCGGCGGCCCTCGGAGGTCAACGCCGCCGCAGGGTTTGCCCGGCGGCAGATTGCCCGGCTGAAGGCCGCCAAGCAGGCGGACCCGGACAACGCCAAGCGCATCCAGGCCGCCATTAACCAGCTCCAGAAGGCCGTGGTCCGGGCGGGGAAGAAAAACCGGGAGCTGGACCGGGAGAAAATCGCGCAGGACCGGCAGAAAAAATTGACGCAGGAGAAGCGGAGCCGGGAGGCCCGCCGCCAGAAGCAGGAGCTGCTGCGCAGGCAGGCCATGCGGCGGATCCGGGAGTCCGGCTATCTCCGGGAGGCGGAAGTGGACAACCGGATGCAGGAGCACATCGCCGCCGTGGACATGGAGCTTCGGGAACAGGCACAGAAGCTGGGGGCCTCCATGCAGCCCTCCATGGAGGCGGTGGCCCGGCAGTACGCCGCAGGAAGCGCGGCGGTCCCGGAAGCGCCCGCGGGCGGGGAAATCGACGTGCAGGCGTGATGCGGAAGCGGCCCCCGGCGGGGTCCGCGGGCGGCGTTTTGCCGCAGAAGGCAAAGATAAAGAGGGGCCCCCTTTTTGAAAAGGGGGCCCTTTTTCCGTCTCGCTCTCTCAGGTCACCAGCAGCGCCACATACCCCGCGTACAGCCCCAGCATCAAAACGCCCTGCCAGCGGTAAAACCGCTCCATCACCAGGGGCGGGATTACCGCCAGGCAGCACAGCAGCAGGCAGGCCGGCATGTCCAGCAGCCTGGTCTGGGCCCCGATGGTCAGGGCCCCGCCGCTGACGGCGGAGCACACCGGAAGGATCAGGGTCAGGTCGATGACGTTGGCCCCGATGATGTTGCCCACGGACATGGAGGCTTCCTTCTTGGCGATGGCCGTCACGGTCGTCACCAGCTCCGGCAGAGAGGTGCCGATGGCCACCATGGTGACGCCGATGATGCTGGCGGGAACCCCCATCAGCAGGGCCAGCTCGCTGCCATAGTTGATCAGAAGCTGGGAGCCAATCACAATGGCCGTGATGCCCAGGACAAAGAGGAACAGCTTTTCCGCCATCTGCCGCCGGGAGACGGTGCGGCCCTTGGGCCGGGTCCCCCGGCTCTCCGCCATGCCGCTTTTCGCGTCCCGGAGGTTGCTCCAAAGATACACGCCGAAGATGACGAACAGCGTAAGCCCCGGCAGCGTCCGCAGCACGCCGCTCCGGCTGAGGACCAGCAGCAGCGCCGCGCCGAAGACCATCAGCAGGGCCTTCAGCTGGAACTGGGCCCGCTTCACCACCGAGGGGATGCACACCAGGGAGATGCCCAGGATGAGGCCCAGGTTGGCCGTGACGGAGCCCACGGCGTTGCCCACCGCCAGGTCCACCTCCCCCTGGAGGGTGCCGGTGACGGAGACCGTCAGCTCCGGCAGGGTCGTGGCCAGGGAGACGATGGTGGCCCCGATGATGAACCGGGGCACGCCGGTGGCCTCCGCAATCCAGACGGCTCCGTCCAGGAACCAGTCGCCGCCCTTGATGATGAGGAGAAGGCCCAGCAGAAACAAGAGTACCGTGATCCAAATTTCCATAAAGTCCACCGCTTTCCAAAAATTCAGCGAGACCTCTATCCCCCGGGGCAACGCCGGAAAGACGGCGGTTGTCCCACGGGATAAAAGTCTCGCTTTTCAGCGGGCCCGGGCGGTGGGGGACCACCGCCGTGATGACGAGCCTCGCCACGCTTTAAACGTAAGCTACTCCCTTTTACGAAGCCATGAGCTGTGAGACCACTATAGAAAATCATACACGTTTTGTCAACGCTAACTTTGCCGGAATTTGGCGGGCGGGCAGCAATTTGCAAAGTCTTAGCGGCCCTCCTCCGCCAGGGGGCGGAAACCGATGAATTTCCGCCAGAGGGTCCGGCCCTCCTCCGCCTCCCCCCGGGGGGCGAAGCCGCAGGCCCGGAGGTACGCCTCCCCCGGGGCGCCGCCGGGATGGGCGGCGGACAGCTCCTCCCCGCCCCGCGCCCGGGCGTGCTGCACCGCCTGGCCCAGAAGCTGGATTCCCAGGCCCCGCCTGCGGAGGTCCGGGCGGATGTAAGCCAGGAGAATCCGCCCCGTTTCCGGGGCCATGTGGAGCAGGCCGGCGGGCTCCTCGTCCAGGAGGCCCTCCAGAGTCAGGGAGGCGGCGGGAACCGGGCCGGGATCCCCCACCGCCGCCCAGGCGGCGGCAAGGCGCTCCGCCGCGTCCGGGCCCGCCAGGGGCCGGAACCACAGGCCCGGCTCCAGGGCGTAAGCCCGGCGGACGCTGGTTTCCCCCGCCAGATACTCGGGGGTCCGGAGGTGGCTGCTGTCGTTCTGCCAGACCGCCCGGAGGCGCGTCCCGTCCCACTCCAGCAGGGACACGGCGGTGTTGTCCCCGGTGGGGGATTTGGTCCCGGTATCCCGCAGGGAGATTCCCTGGAGGTCCGCCAGCAGGAGGCGGATGGCGTAGCCGTGGGAAAAGAGGGCCAGGGTCTTCCCGGGGTTTGCCCGGGCGATGTCCTCCACGGCGGAGCGGACCCGGGCCAGCACCTCCGCCGGGGTTTCCGCCCCGGGGATGGACCAGCGGTCCATGCGGCTTCCAAAGTCCGCCATGGCCTCCGGCGTGCGGCGGGCGATGTCCCCCCAGGTCCGGCCCTCCCAGTCCCCCACGCAGATTTCCCGGAGGCCCGGGCAGAGGCGGAGGGGAAGGTGCTTGGGCCCGCAGACGGCGGCGGCGGTGGCGCGGGTGCGGTATAGGTCGCTGGAGTAGACGGCGTCGACGGGCACGTCCGCGAAGCGCCGCTCCAGGGCCAGAACCTGCCGCCGGCCCCGGTCGGTGAGGGCGCTTTCGTGCTGGCCCTGGGCGATGCGGTAGAGGTTGCCCTCCGCCTCGGCATGGCGGACAAGGTAGATGGTGGTCATGGCGGTTCCTCCCGAAAAATTTATTTTTCTATAGTATACCGTGTTTGGCGGGCTTTGGCAAATGCCGCGGCGTTTTTTTTCGGGTAAACGGGGCAAACTGTAGCGGCAAGGAAAAGGAGTGATAAGAAGATGAAGAAGAGCACCGGGTTTTTCCTGGGCATCGGCGCCGGGATGGCCGCCGGAGCGGTGGCGGGAATGATGGCTCCCCAGAGCAGCCGCCGGACCGTGAAGAAGCAGGTGGATCAGGGCGTCCAGAAGCTGGGCGCGGCGGTGGACCAGGCGGTGGACAGCGTGGCCGGAGGCATGCGCTGAGGAAGCGGGGCGGGGATTTCCCCGCCCCTGTTTCCGCCGGGGGAAATTTTTTGAAATTTCTGAAAAAACCTCTTGACATTTCCGGCAGGCTTTGCTATTATAGTCACTGTTCTGATGCGGAACACCTGACACGGGGGTATAGCTCAGCTGGGAGAGCGCTTGAATGGCATTCAAGAGGTCAGCGGTTCGATCCCGCTTATCTCCACCAGGACAGAGAAAAGCCTTGGAACTTCGGCTTCCAGGGCTTTTCTCTTGACCGCATGATTTTCGGGAGATGGGCCTGTAGCTCAGCTGGGAGTGCAAGCGGGCCGGTTATATGCCCCACGTTTCAGGGGCGTAACTCGGATGGTTGCCATTCGGTTCACATGACATAAAAGTTAATTCTACAAAATGTGGCACGTAACTCACGTGCCGCCCATACGGGCCCATAGCTCAGTTGGGAGAGCGTTCGGTTCGCATCCGAGAGGTCGAGGGTTCGAATCCCTTTGGGTCCACCACTCCATTAAGAAGTCGAACACCGGAAACGGTGTCCGGCTTCTTTTTTGCGTCCGTGGTTTCGCTGGAATCGGCGGGGGCCTCCGGTTCATCGTCAAGGCCGGGGAATCCTTCGGTTGCGTCCAGCATGTCAATATAGGAAACCTGTTTGCCGCCGCGGATGTTGTAAAACACGATTACCCTATCGTCATACAGGTAAACGGAATTTATAAACGTGTCGATAATCCGCCGTCTAAATTCCGTGTCGAACAAGTCCCCTTTACCCCGTTTTGCTTCAGCTTGTGCTTATATACGGCGCTGTCATAGCGGTTACGGGCGAAACGGTCCAGTTTATAGACAAGCACATACTGAAATGCCCGCTTGCGGGAATCGGAAATCATGCGTTGAAAATCCGGCCTATCGTCCGTCTTGCCGGATATGGCGCGGTCAATGTATTCCCCCACGATGGTAAAACCTTCGCGCTGGGCGTATTCATGGCAAACGCGCAGTTGCCCTTCTATGCTTTGTTCCGTCTGATTATGCGAGGAATAGCGGGCATATATAACCGCGTTCCGGGCGGCGGTTTCTGCCTGTTTCATAAAATGCCCCTTTCTTTCCCCCGCCCCTTGTGATACAATAAGGCAAGGGTATATTGTATTTTGAGAGTGTGCAAATACCTTTACAGTTGCCGCCCGATGCTGGAACATCGGGCGGCTTTCCTTTTGTCAAAACAGATTGCGGAATATATCTTCGAGCGGGATTGAAAAATCATCATAAAGGGAAACCGGCACTTCGCTTTTATAGTGTTCCTGTTCGTCGGCGGACAGCTCCACATAATCCGGGAAAATCCGGTATACATCATCCAGCACAAATTTTTTGTCTTTCAGAAGGTAGACTTCAACGGTTTGGGTTTCAGGCTCTACAAGCCAATATTCCCGCACGCCGCTTTTTTCGTATAGGTCTTTTTTATAACCTCTATCCCGTTTTTCTGTTCCAGGGGACAATACTTCTACAATCAAGTCCGGCACGCCGAAAACGCCCTTGCGCTTGATTATTTCTTTCTTGCAGATAATCATAACGTCAGGTACAACGCGGTCCGTTTCGGTCAAATAAACGTCCGTTCCATCTGCAAAGGGTTCACAGGTTTTGCCGCGCAGGTATCCCATAAAGGCATAGAAAATATTTCCTATTACCCGGTTGTGGTTTACCGCAGGCCGCGGGGACATTAGAACAACCTTTCCGTTTAACATTTCGTCCCGGATTTCCTCTTGATGCGCCAGATTGTCAGCCATAATATTAAACCTCCATTCTTCGATTCTGCCGCCTGTTTACGCAGGCGGTTTTTTTTATTGCTTTCGATGAATCCCGAAAATTGCCGCATGATACCGGACAGCAGCGGGGCGGTTATGGAATCGGCGGCAAAGTCCCGCACATAGGCCAGGGCCGCGCCGGTCCGCGTGTCAGGGATGCCGCACATACCGGCGATTTCCTCCGGGGTATCAACCCCGCATTCCAGCAAGACGGGAGCGGGACAGAGGACCCGCAGGGCAAAACATTCCGCCTCCAGCTCATACAGCCGGTTTCCCGCTCCATGCCGTGCCAGCACAGGACAGCCGGGGGAAACGTGGTGCAAGCTGATATGCCCTATTTCATGGGCAACAGTCCAGCGGATTTCATTTTGCGGGGCGTTGTCATTGTAGCAGACAACAAAGGTTTGCGCCGGTTCGCTCCACAGTACAAAGCCGTCTTTGTCATAGTTAGTTTGCAGATAGGCGGTGCTTTCCTGAATCCTTGCCGCAAACGCAGAATAGCTAAAAATCAACCATCCGTTTTTAGGCGGGATAGCGCAGGGGTTGACGGGAAGTGCAGATATGCCTTGTTCAAGAAGAAAGGCCATTGCCGCCGCGTCATAGATGCCCTACGTCACATTCCGTCTTTATCCTCCGCAGCGGAAAGCGTGCTGTTAAACCGTTCCGCAGCTTCAGCAAGGCCGGAAGCATCACCCCCACGAGCCGCAAAGGGCAATGCGTGTTCCTTGTCATATTCTGCCCGAAATTCCTTGTATGCGGCTTCATCGGTGGTTAGCGTGTCTATCAGGTTGCGGACGTAGGTTTTTATAACCGCCCGTTCCTCCGGTTTCATTTTCAGGAAACCTTCAATTAGAACTTTCTCGAAAGCGTCAAGCCCGTATTCGCTGGAAAGCTGGGAAACAATCGTTGAATCATTTTCAAGGAACATTTCCCCGGTTCCGTTGCGGAGCCATTCTTCATTTACGTTAAAGGCTTGGCATATTTGCGCTATGTGTATATCCTTTGGAATCCGTTGGCCCGTTTCAAACATTGCAAGGGTAGAATGCCCAATTTTTGTTTTTTGGCTAAAATCGCGTTGATTTAGGCCCACAGCAGCCCGCAGTTGCTTAATTCGTTCATTCATTTTTGAGGTTGTCCCTCCTTTCTAATCATACTATATCACTGTTTTGGTCACAATGCAAGCAAAATTTTCAAATTAGTATTGACAAGCTGGTCGTATAGTGATAATATATGATTGCAAGGCAAACAAAGAAAAACACGTTGCAATCAGCAGCGGGGTCGCATGGCCCGCGCCGCGCTGAAAGGGGGTGAACGGTTTGGACGAAAAAAGGAGCGCCGCGCCGGGGAGCCAGCCCGACACGGCGCAGGATGAACTAAACAGCCATTTTTCCGAAACAGAAGGGAAAGTTGCGGAATCCATTGCCCAATATATGCAGCGTTACCCATTCAAGAAAGCGCATGAACTGTATGAATCCGTCATATTGACAATGCAGCTTTTGAATGAGGTAAAGGCCGCAGGAATCAAGGAAGAAAGGGCATGGGAGGTTCTAACGCTTTCGGCGGCGATAGACTGCCATAACAGGGGTTAAGGATTCACGACAACGCCCCATATCAATGAATCATTCTTTGCTAATTTGATTTGTTGCGATTTCTCTAACTGTTCAAGGCCCCATTCGAGGGATTCTTTACTCCACCCGTAGGATTGCATTTCAAGAAAGATTTCGTCAAACGGAATCACAAAGCCCACGTCTTTGAACAGTTTGAACGGAAGTTTTCGTATAGTTGCCAACAAAAATTGAGTATCCACGTTTTCACCCCCTTTCCCATTTTTGATTATATCACGAGCGGGCGGCAGGTGAAAAGACGGAAACGGTGCGGCGGGGTTCCGGCCCCGCCGCAAAAGGAAAGGGGCCAGAGCATGGGCGATAAATCGCACGTTTTAAGCCTATCTTACGGGAAAGATTCTATCGCCTGTTTAGGTGCGATTGAGGAATTGGGATGGCCTCTTGACCGCATTATCCATGGGACGGCAAAGGGGCTTGCAAAAGACAAAACCCTTGCTATTGACTGTTACGAAATGCGGTTAGGTGAACTTTCCGTAAAAATCCGGTATGACTGGTACGGCAGCGGGCGCATTTCGGTTTCTATTGATAACCATTCCAGCAGGGCAATTTATATGCTGTTCGACCCTGAAACGCTGGAACAGGACTTCAAAGAAGAAGAAATCCATAAAGCGCGGGAAAAGCGGGAAAGCCTGAAGGAATGGGTGGAAAGCCACGGCCCGGATGCCTGCAAAGCGGAGATTGACCGGATTTGGAATCAGCAGTAAACGAGCGGGGCCGGAAATGACGTTTTTCATTCTTGATGCCTTTCAAAAGGCATTCGGCAGCACGCCCGATGAAAAGACCTTGACCGCTCTTGCGGGCGCAATGGATAGCGGGATGCGGGAACAAAGCATTTTAACGGTAATCTACCATACGCAGAACGAGCTTGAAAGGGGGAATTTGAATAATCAGAATCCGGGTGAAGCAGTTGTCCAGCGATTGCGCGATATGTACCGGCGCGGAATCCGCTAAACATGGGCAAAGGGAAACGCCCCGCGCCTGTTCTCCTACAAACAGGTGCGGGGCGTTTTCGGACTTTCGCCGTTCGCCGCTTTATTGCAAAAGCAACTAAAATCTACAATCAATATTATAGCAAAAAAGCGGCGGCAAGTCAACGAAAACCATAGAAAAAGGGTTGATAAAATGCCGCGAATGAAGCGTGTTACCGTTTCGGGCGCGGTGCTGGAACAGGAAATATTTAATGTTGCCCCCAATACGAAAAACGTAAAGGGGGCCGTTCCGAAACCGCTAACCGAACGGACAGCAGAGGAAAAAGAAAAGTATAACTTAAAGCAAGCATTGAAACGGTTTATACGGATTGTAAACCACAATTTTAGCCCCACCGCCTTTTATGTTACGAACACATTTGACAATAGCTGGAAAGCAAAAGCGGAAAATCTGTTAAAAATCCAGAAGGAAAACCCGGAAACGCCGATTGATTTTAATAATATCACAGGGGGTTAAAATGGCGATTACAAATGAACAAAAAGCCTTTATTGAAAGGATAGGGGGGTTAGCAGCCGCAGACATGCAGAAAAGCGGCGTGTTAGCCTCCCTTACTATTGCGCAGGCGATTCTTGAAAGCGGATGGGGCAAGTCCGGCCTTACCGTCAAGGGAAACGCCCTGTTTGGAATCAAGGCCGGGAAATCGTGGAGCGGGAAGCCTACAAATTACGTTTACCGCACTATCGGAAAATCCTGTCATCTGAACAGATCAAGGCTATGATCGGCATTGCCGAAGGCTCAATCAAAATGTTGCAGAACTACATCAATTTTCTGAATAACGAATTGGAGGTATCTGAATGAACATACTCAATAATCACCCTATCATCATCGGCATCGACCACGGCTATGGCAACATCAAAACCGCCAACTGCTGCTTCAAAACTGGAGTGGCCTCCTTTGACAAGGAGCCGACCTTCAAGAGCAATCTGCTGGTTTTCGAGGGCCGCTATTATCTGATTGGCGAGGAACACAAGGAGTTCACCGCCGACAAAATGGCGGACAGCGACTACTACATCCTGACCCTCGCCGCCATCGGGCGAGAGTTGAACATCCGTAAGCAGACCTCGGCCCGCATCCACATTGCGGCGGGTTTACCTCTTACCTGGGTCAGCGAACAGAAGAACGCTTTCAAACAGTATCTGCTGCAAAGGGACAGCGTGGATTTTACCTTTCGAGGCGTGAACTACCACGTTGACTTTGTTGGGGCAGACATTTTCCCCCAGGGGTTTGCCGCCGTTGCTGACCATCTGCGCGACTTCTGTGGAGTAAATATGCTGGCCGACATCGGCAATGGCACGATGAACGTCATGTATATCAATGACCGCCGCCCCCAGGAGAAAAAGTGTTTCACCGCGAAATACGGAACTCATCAATGTATGCTGGCGGTTCGGGAAAATCTGCTGAAACTCTACGGCTCTGCCGCTGACGAGGCGGTGATTGACCGTGTGCTGCGATACGGGACTGCGGAAATCAGCGAGCGGTATCTGACCGCTATCCAGTCAACTGCCAGGGATTATGTAGCTGGCATCTTTCGCCGCCTGCGGGAGCATGAGTATGACTCGGAGTTGATGAAGCTGTACATTGTGGGCGGCGGTGGCTGTCTGATTAAAAACTTTGGGGACGCGGGCCACTTCATTGATCTGCCCTTGGGTCAGTGCCCGCATAGATTCCTTCCCGGTCTCCCGGTAGACCACCGCGTGAAGGTCTTCATCCGTCATGCGCAGCTCCGGCGACTTGGCGATCGCCCAGAGGGTGCGGATGGAGAACTGCTTGCGCCCTGTTCGTGCTGCTGCCATATTCTCACCTCTTCTGCTCATTTCCGGCGACGCCTGGCTTTTGCCCGACGCTGCGCCTTTGCCTTCTGACCCTTCCTTTTACGACCACTGCGGTGGGGGTGGGAGAGGCTCTGGCAGCCGTAGGTTACAATATCTCCTCCACTCCTGCACAGCCGAGCCATTTGCCGGAATGATTGATAAATGTCTCCGAAGCAATTAAATATCCAAAGCATATCAACCGCCCGCCTTGATCTTACAAATCGAAAAAGACGAAGAAAAACCCGGAGGAAAAGCAATATTTTTTCCCCAACACGCACGAACCTTTGATTGATGAAGAAACCTTTGACCTTGCACAGAAACGGATTGCTACCAAACACCGCCCTACCAAAACAGAAGAAATCGACATTTTTTCGGGGCTTCTCTTTTGTGGGGACTGCGGCTACAAAATGTATCTGCAACAGGGAGCCGGGACACTGGAACGCAAACATGCCTATACTTGCGGGAAGTACCGAAACAGGATAAGGACTGGCGAGCTTTGCACTACCCATTATATCCGAAAGAGCGTCCTTAAAGAACTTGT
>CATLJA010000023.1 GCA_949959305.1 uncultured Oscillibacter sp. | reverse complement strand
CCAAGAAGGCCGGACGTATTGCCGCCGAGGGCATGGCCTATGCCACTGTCATCAACGGCGTGGGCGTTGTGGTCGAGGTCAATGCGGAGACCGACTTCGTGGGCAAGAACGAGAAGTTTGTGGACTTCGTCAAGGGCGTGGCCGCCACGGCGGCCAAGGAGAACCCCGCCGATCTGGACGCTCTGATGGAGTGCAAATACAACGGCACGGACCTCACCGTCACCCAGCAGCAGCAGGAGATGGTTCTGGTCATCGGCGAGAACATCAAGGTCCGCCGCTTCGCCCGCTACGCCGAGGGCGTATCCGTTCCCTATGTCCACGCCGGCGGCAAGATTGGCGTGCTGGTAAACCTGGATACCGATCTCGACCCTGAGAAGGTCACGGAGCTGGGCAAGAACATCGCCATGCAGATTGCCGCCCTGAACCCCCGCTTCTGGGATAAGTCCCAGGTGACCCAGGAGGTGCTGGACGAAGAGAAGAAGGTCATGATGGCCCAGATGGAGAACGACCCCAAGATGGCGAACAAGCCCGAGCAGGTTCGGGAGAAGATCGTCATGGGCAAGCTGAACAAGTTCTACGCCGAGAACTGCCTGCTCCAGCAGGATTCCGTCCGCGCCGACGTGTTCGAGGGCTCCGTGGAGGCGTATATCGCCCACGCGGCCAAGGAGCTGGGCGGCTCCATCACCTTCAAGACCGCCGTCCGCTTTGAGAAGGGCGAGGGCATCGAGAAGAAGCAGGAGAACTTCGCCGACGAGATTGCCTCCCTGGTGAAGGGCTGATTCCCGCCGCGAAAATCCCCAGGGCCCGGAGCGCTGCTCCGGGCCCTTTTCATGCCGCAAAAAGGCCCGGCGGCGCAAAAAAACATCCCCCCATCCGCTCCGTCGGCGAATGGGGGGCTCAACCATTGATCGGATTGTCCATTGGTCTTCTTACCTCGTGCTTTCTTGAATCTGCCGTTCGTGGGGAATTTGCCGGGGCGTGGGTGATCCGGGGGATTTCCAATCCATGAAACAGTGTTTGCGGCGGCCTGCCGGTCCCGCGGGCTCATCATAGTGAGGGGTGTTTCGTCTTTGGGAACTGCCTGTGATCACGCTGTCGCTGAAACCATGCCGGGGAATTTCCGAACGGCGCTGGAAGACGTGGGTTTTCGCGTCTGGCTAGTACACTGGACTCACCTCTTTCTGTAGCTAAAATATACAATATTTCCGTTCTGTTGTCAACCCTTTTTGTGAGATTTTACGTTTTTGACAAAGAGGGACCCCTTACCTCCGGCGAAAACCACAAAACGCAGAGCCGGGAGCGGGATTTTGCCTTGTGCTTTCGGGCCTTTCATGGTATGATAGCGTTGTTGAACTGTAAACATCATCCGCGCAGATGGAGGAAGCGTTTTGAAGCGAGAGGAAATCGTGGTCCCGGAGGCGGAAATTGCCCGCCAGCGGGACTTTCAGGAAAAAATCAAGGCTATGTTCGCCGCCCGGGGAGCCCATCCCCGGGCCCGGGTGGAAACCTTCGGCTGCCAGCAGAACGTGGCGGACGGACAGCGGCTTATGGGCATGCTGGAGGCAATGGGCTTCGCCCCTGCGGAAGACGCGGAGGAGGCGGATTTGGTCCTTCTCAACACCTGCGCCATCCGGGAGCACGCGGAACAGCGGGTGTTCGGAAACCTGGGAATCCTGACCCACTCCAAGAAGAAGAACCCGGAGCAGGTGATAGTCCTCTGCGGCTGCATGGCCCAGGAGGAGCGGGTGTCAAAGCGGGTGAGGGAGTCCTACCGCCACGTGGACCTGGTGTTCGGGCCCCAGGCGCTGTGGCGCTTTCCGGAGCTTTTGTGGCAGGTCTTTGAGACCCGGAAGCGGGTTTTTTCCGTGGCCGACGAGCACGGAAGCATCGCCGAGGGTCTGCCCGTGGTCCGGGAGCGGGGGGTGAAAGCCTGGGTCTCCATCATGTACGGGTGCAACAACTTCTGCTCCTACTGCATCGTGCCCTACGTCCGGGGCCGGGAGCGGAGCCGGGAGCCCGCCGCCGTCCTGGCGGAGGTCCGGGAGCTGGTGGAGGCCGGATACAGGGACATCACCCTCCTGGGACAGAACGTGAACTCCTATGGAAACGATTTGGAGGGGGACTGCCGCTTCCCGGACCTGCTGGAGGAGATTGACAAAATCCCCGGGGACTACTGGATACGCTTTATGTCCAGCCACCCCAAGGACGCGACTCCCCGGCTCTTTGACGTGATGGCGAAGTGCTCCCACGTCGCCAAACAGCTCCACCTCCCCTTCCAGTCCGGGAACGACCGGGTGCTGGGGGAGATGAACCGGCGGTATACCCGGGAAAAATACCTGGAGCTCATTCATTACGCCCGCTCCGTCATGCCGGGGCTGGTGCTGACCTCCGACGTAATCATCGGCTTCCCCGGGGAGACGGAGGCGGAGGCCATGGACACGGTTTCCCTGGTGGAGGAGATTGGCTTTGACGCGCTGTTCACCTTCATCTATTCCCCCCGCCCCGGCACGAAGGCGGCGGCCATGCCGGACCCCGCCTCCCGGGAGGAAAAGCAGAGGTGGTTCGACCGCCTCCTTGAGGTCCAGAACGGGCGCTCCGCCCGGATACACGCCGGGTACGTGGGAAAGACGGTCCGGGTGCTGGCGGACGGCGAAAGCGGGGACGGGGAGTATCCCGTCTCCTCCCGGACGGAGGGGAACCGGCTGGTGCGGCTCAAGGGCGGCAAGGAGCTGATCGGGCGCTTCCTGGACGTGCGGATTACCGGGAGCAACACCTGGGCGCTGTACGGCGAGCCGGTCTGAGAACCTGTATTCACAACCGTTGAACGCCGGCTAAGCGGTCTTTTTCCCGCCATACCGCGTCGTTTTCCCTTGCAATCCGTCAGGATTGCTGCGGAAAATCTCCTTGTCTGTCGAGAAAAATCCTCGCCCATCCGGCATCCCCCGGTTATGAATACAGGTTCTTAAGGGCCATCCATTTGCCCAGGGCGACGGCCTCTTGAAAGAGCCATTCATCCTCCAGGGCAAAGACCCGGGACTGCGCCGCCTGATAGGCCTCCACCAATTGGATCTGCTCCGGCGACAGGGCCTGTTTCAAGTCCTCCCACGCGCGGCCCTGCTCCGCGGCGCGGAGGCCGTACTCCGCCATGTCCGGGCGGGGGCAGCGCAGCAGGCATTCCATCACGTGATCATACAGGCATTTCAGATAAGAATCCATACTATCACCTATTACCTAATAAAAACACGAACGTGTCTATTGCGATAATTATAGCAGACACGTGTGTGTTTGTCAAGGGGGGAGGCATAAAATGACTTTTTCCGAGCACCTTTTGCAGCTGCGAAAAGCACGGGGGCTGAAGCAGACGGAGCTTGCCCCTCATATCGGCGTCAGCTGGCGCGCCTACCAGACGTATGAGCGCGGGGAGCGGGAGCCGCAGATGTCCACCCTCATCGCCCTGGCGGATTTCTACGGGATTTCCCTGGACGAGCTGGTCTGCCGCAAGCGGCCGGAGGGGCCGGAGTGAGAAAAGGCCCCGCGCTCAAGCGCGGGGCCTTCCAGACAGTTATTGACAAACGTGGTATAATGGAAACAGCGGGAAAAGAAAGCAAATCCCGGCCCTCTTTTCCAGGGAGACTACTTCTGGTCCGCGGTCTTGACGTACACCCGGATAATCTTCTTGATTTCTTCCACGGTGTAAGTCGTTTGTTCCGGCCTCTCGTCCAGAATGTCAAATAAATCAAACGCCATCGCCTTTCTGGTGTCCTGCCGCTCGGCCTCGGTGCCCATGCTTTCCGCCTCCTTCCTGCTCAGGAACGCGTCTGCCTTTGGTACTCTTAAATTATACCCAACCCCGCCCCGGCTGTCAAGGGCGGCTTGAATACGAAATCAGGAGGTCCCCCCCATGAAAATCGTCACCCTGCTGGAAAACACCGCCCGCCGTCCCGGCCTTGCCGCCGCCCGGGGGCTTTCCCTCTATGTGGAGACGGCCCGGCACAAGGTTCTCTTTGACATGGGCCCCGACGCGTCCTTCCTGGACAACGCCCGGGCGCTGGGAATCGACCTCTCCGCCGTGGACGCCGCCGTGCTGTCCCACGGCCACTCGGACCACGGCGGCGGGCTGGCGGCCTTCTGCGGGGTGAACAGCAGGGCGAGGATTTACCTCCGGCGGGAGGCCCTGGGGGCCTATTACGCCGTCCTCCCCGGGGAGGAGCCCCGCTACATCGGCCTGCCGGACCTGGGCGGCCTGGCGGACCGCTTCTCCTTCACCGGGGAGCTGGAGCGGCTGGACGGGGAGCTGACCCTGTTTTCCGCCGTGGAGGACAACCCGTCCCTCCGGGCCGCCGCCCCCAAGCTTCAGGAGAAAACCGGGGAGGGCTTCCGCCCCGACGGCTTTGCCCACGAGCAGCACCTGCTGGTGGAGGAAAACGGAAAGGCCGCCCTTCTGGCGGGCTGCGGGCACCTGGGAATCGTGAACATCCTCCGGGCGGCGAAGCGGCGCCTGGGCCGGACGCCCGACGTGGTCTTCAGCGGCTTCCACCTCTTTGAGCTGGACCCGGAGGCCCCGGAATCCGAGGCCCTGCTCGCCGCCACGGCGGAGGAGCTGGCCGAAGGGGATACCATTTACTACACCGGCCACTGCACCGGGGACCGGGCCTATGCCCGGCTCAAGGAGGCTCTGGGGGACCGGCTGCGGCCTATGGACTGCGGCGCGCCGGCGGAGCTTTGACAAACCGTTTGTATGGAAAGAGAGAGACAAGGAGGCCCCCATGGCTGAGCTGACCCCCATGATGAAGCAGTACCTGGAAATCAAGAAGCAGAATCCGGACTCCATTTTGTTCTTCCGCCTGGGCGATTTCTACGAGATGTTCGCCGAGGACGCGAAGCTGGCCTCCCGGGAGCTGGACCTGACCCTCACCAGCCGGGACAAGGGCAAGCGCCTCAAGCCCGAGGAGGAGCGGCTCCCCATGTGCGGCATTCCCTACCACGCCAGCGAGAGCTACATCGCCCGGCTCATCGCCAAGGGCTATAAGGTGGCCATCTGCGAGCAGCTGGAGGACCCCGCCGCGGCCAAGGGGCTGGTGAAGCGGGACATCATCCGGGTGGTCACTCCGGGGACGGTCACCGACGCGGCCTGCCTGGACGAAAAGGCCAGCAACTTCATCTGCGCCGTCTGCGCCGATTCCCGCTCCGCCGGAATCGCCTTTTGCGACATCACCACCGGCCGGGCCCACCTCACCTCCTTCACCGGAAAGGACTGGGCGGAGCACGCCGTCAACGAGCTGGGCCGCTTTTCCCCCGCCGAGGCGGTGCTGAACAGCGGGGCCTTCTCCGAGACGGCCCTGGTTTCCGCCCTGGGGGAGAAATTCCGCTGCCGGGTGGAAAACGCGGGGGATCGGCCCTTCCTCCTGGCGGAGGCGGAGCGGAACATCCGAAAGCAGTTCGGAGAGGACGCCTGGTCCCGCCTCCCGGCGGCGGTCCCGGCGGCGGCCATGGCCCTGGGGGGCCTTCTGCACTACTTATACGAAACCCAGAGGACGGACCTCTCCTACATCAACGACCTGGACTATTACGAGCAGGGCCGGTTCATGGAGCTGGACCTGGCCGCCCGGCGGAACCTGGAGCTGACCGCCACCATGCGGGGCAAGGAGAAGAAGGGCAGCCTCCTCTGGGTGCTGGACCGGACCCAGACGCCCATGGGGGGCCGGCGGCTGCGGAGCTGGCTGGAGCGGCCCCTTCTGAACGTGGCGGCCATCACCCGCCGCAGCGGGGCCGTGGCGGCCCTGGTGGAGGACACCCTGGGCCGGGAGGAGCTGATCGCCGCCCTGGGCGGCCTGGGGGACCTGGAGCGGCTTATCAGCCGCATCGTTTACGGCACCGCCGGGGGGCGGGACCTGGGCGCCCTCCGCTCCGCCATTGAAAAGCTGCCGGAAGTCAAGGCGCGGCTGGCGGCCTTTCCCGACCGCCTCCTCTCGGAGCTGGCGGAGGAGCTGGACCCCCTGGCGGACCTGGGGCGGCGCATCGCGGAGACCATCTGCGACGAGCCCCCCTTCTCCGTCCGGGAGGGGGACCTCATCCGGGACGGGTTCGACCCGGAGGTGGACCGCCTGCGCCACATCCTGAAAAGCGGCAAGGGGGTCATTCCCGAGATGGAGGCCCGGGAGCGGGAGCGCACCGGCATCCGCACGCTGAAAATCAAATACAACAAGGTCTTCGGCTATACCATCGAGGTCTCCAACAGCTACAAGGGCCAGGTGCCCGAGACTTACGTCCGCAAGCAGACCCTGGCGGGGGCGGAGCGCTACGTCACCCAGGAGCTCAAGGAGCTGGAAAACTCCATCCTCACCGCCTCGGAGCGGGTGGTGGCCCTGGAGTATGAGCTGTTTACCCGCCTCCGCCAGGAGATTTCCGCCGCCTCCGGCCGGGTGCTGAAAACCGCCGGGGCCGTGGCGGACGCGGACGCCCTGGCCTCCCTGGCCGCCGTGGCGGTGCGGAACCGCTACTGCCGCCCCGACGTGGACGAGTCCGGGGTCATTGAAATCCGGGAGGGCCGCCACCCGGTGGTGGAGCGGGTTTTGAAGGACTCCCTCTTTGTCCCCAACGACGCCTTCCTGGGGGAGAAGGAGGACCGGGTGGCCATCATCACCGGGCCCAACATGGCGGGCAAGTCCACCTACATGCGCCAGGTGGCCCTGATTGTGCTGCTGGCCCAGATGGGCGGCTTTGTCCCCGCGTCCCATGCCCGCATCGGCGTGGTGGACCGGATTTTCACCCGGGTGGGGGCCAGCGACGACCTCTCCGCCGGGCAGTCCACCTTCATGGTGGAGATGACGGAGGTGGCGGACATACTCCGCTGCGCCACGAAGCGCTCGCTGCTGATTCTGGACGAGATTGGCCGGGGCACCTCCACCTTCGACGGCATGAGCATCGCCCGGGCGGTGCTGGAGCACTGCGCCAACCCCAAGATCCTGGGGGCCAAGACTCTCTTTGCCACCCACTACCACGAGCTGACGGAGCTGGGGAACTCCCTCCCCGGCACGGTGAACTACAATATCGCGGTCAAGACCCGGGGAGAGGACATCATCTTTCTGCGGAAAATCCTCCCCGGCGGGGCGGACCGGAGCTACGGCATCGAGGTGGCCAGGCTGGCGGGCCTTCCGGAGCGGGTGCTCCAGCGGGCCCGGCAGGTGCTGGAGGAGCTGGAGGAGGCGGGCGGCGCGCCCCGCGCCGTCCCCCGGAAGGAGGCGGAGCAGGTCTCCCTCTCCTCCATGGGGGAGGGAGAGGTGCTGGAGGCCCTGCGCCGCTGCCAGCCGGACACGCTGACGCCCATCGAGGCCATGAGCCTTTTGTATGAGCTGAAGCAGAAACTGAGGTAGAAGAACGGCTATGGCTAGAAAAAAAGCCTCCGGCGGCCTGACGGGGCTTGAGCGGACCGGAGGCACGGTGTTCTTTGTTGTTTACCTGCTGCTCCTCCCCCTGGCGGCCGGGCCCGCCCGCCGCCTGGCGGGGGAGCTTCTGGGCCGCCCGGTTTCCGCGGAGCTGTACGGCGCGGTTTATTATTACGGCCTGTTCGCCGTGACGGCCGTCCTCTTTCACCACCTGCTGGGCGTTTCCACCCGCCGCTTCCTGGACGACCCCGTCGGGGCCCTCAAGACGGCGGCGGCGGGCGTCGTGGCCTATTACGGCCTGTGCGAGCTGGCGGCCCGGCTGGGGCGGGTTTTCGCGGACCGCTCGGGAAACCTGAACGACTCCGCCATTTCCGCCCGGACCGGCAGCGCCCCCCACACGACGCTGCTGATATTGGTGTTCCTGGCCCCCTTTGTGGAGGAGACGCTGTTCCGGGGGCTGGTCTTCGGCGGGCTGAAGGAAAAAAGCCGCCTGCTGGCCTACGCCGCCAGCTGCGCCCTGTTCGCCCTGCTCCACGTGTGGCAGTTCGCCGTGGCGGGGCGGGACCCGGCCTATTTTCTGGCGATGGTCCAATACCTGATCCCGGGGCTGGTCCTGGCCTGGGCCTACGAGCACTCGGGAACCCTGTGGGCCTCCATCGGCCTCCACGCCGGGGTGAACGCCCTGTCGGCGCTGGCGGGGGCACTGTAAGCGCGGGGCGCGCCCGCCCCGGAGAGGAGGAAATCCCCATGCCCAGCATACGGCAGCTCCCCGCCCATGTGGCGGACCTGATTGCCGCCGGAGAGGTGGTGGAGCGTCCCGCCAGCGTGGTAAAGGAGCTGGTGGAAAACGCCATAGACGCGGGGGCCTCCGCCGTGGCGGTGGAGCTCCGCCGTGGCGGCATGAGCCTTATCCGGGTGACGGACAACGGCTGCGGCATCGCCGCGGAGGAGCTGCCCGCCGCCTTCCTCCGCCACGCGACCAGCAAGCTCCGCCGGCCGGAGGACCTGGGCCGCATCGGCACCCTGGGCTTCCGGGGAGAGGCCCTGGCGGCCATCTCCGCCGTCAGCCGGGTGGAAATCCGCACCCGGCGGCGGGAGGACCCCCTGGGCTCCCTCCTCCGGCTGGAGGGCGGCGCGCCCGGGGCGGTGGAGGAGGCCGGAGCCCCGGAGGGCACCTCCATCCTGGTCCGGGATTTGTTCTACAACACCCCGGCCCGGCTGAAATTCATGAAAAAGGACAGCGCCGAGACGGCGGCGGCCGGGGGGCTGATGCAGCACCTGTCCCTGTCCCACCCCGGCGTCTCCTTCAAGTTCGTCAAGGACGGCGGGGAGGCCCTCCACACCCCCGGGGACGGGCGGCTGGACTCCGCCATATACGCCGCCCTGGGCCGGGACTTCGCCCAAAGCCTTCTCCCCGTGAAGGGGGGCGGCGGCGGCGTGAGCGTGTCCGGCTTCATCACCCGGCCCCTCCAGGGGCGGGGCTCCCGGGGGATGCAGGTGTTCTTCGTCAACGGGCGCTTCATCAAGTCCCAGCTTTTGACGGCGGCCCTGGAGGAGGGCTACCGGAACCAGATTATGAAGGGCCGCTTCCCCGGCTGCGTGCTGGCGGTGGAGCTGCCGGCAGAGGCGGTGGACGTGAACGTCCACCCCGCCAAGACGGTGGTGAAGTTCGCCCAGGAAAAGGCCGTCTTCGACGCGGTTTACCACACCGTTCTGGACTGCCTGGCGGAGCGGGGCGGGCCCGTTCCGGCCCCCCCGCCTCCGGCGGACCCGGGAAAGGCGGCGAACCCCCGGGGGGACTTCTTCCAATCCATGGACGCGAAGACCTTCCGGGCGGGGGCGGCGAAGCCCTCCGCCCCGCCGGGAAGCGCCCCCCGCCCTCCCGCCTGGAATACGGAGCGGGCGGGGCCGCGGCTGTCGGACAGCGTCCCGCCTCCTTCCCGGGGAGAGCCCCCGGAGCGCCCCGCCCTGGGCCGGAAAACGCCTTTCCCGCCCCTGCGGGGGGACGCGCCGCCGTCGGTTTTAGCGCGGAGCGCTGAAAAAGCGCCCCCGGCAGAGCCTCCGCTCCCTGCGGGGAAGCGCCCGCCGGTCCCCGCCATTCCCCGGCGGGATTCGGAGCTTCCGGGACAGGAGGCCCTGGAGCCCCTCCGGGAGGCTCCCTGGCGCGTCGCCGGGGAGGTCCTGCGGACCTATATTGTCTGCGAAAGCGGGGAGGGAGACGTGTGGCTCATTGACAAGCACGCCGCCCACGAGCGCGTCAACTTCGACCGGCTGAAGGCCGCCCTGGAGCCCCCCATGCGCCAGGCCCTGCTGACCCCCGCCGCCGTGGAGCTTGGCCGGGAGGACGGGGCGCTGCTGCTGGAGAACCTGCCGCTTTTGGAGGAGTTCGGCTTTTCCTGCGAGGATTTCGGCGGCGGGGCCGTGCTGGTGCGGGAGGTCCCGGCGGACATGGACGCCGGAGACGCGGCCGCCACGCTGGAGGAAATCGCCGGGAAGCTCCGCTCCGGGCGCTCCCCGGCGGAGCGGCGGGACGGACTGCTCCACACCATGGCCTGCAAGGCCGCCGTCAAGGGCGGCTGGAAAAGCAGCCCGGAGGAGCTGCGGGCCCTGGTGGAGAAGGTCCAGAGCGGCGAGGTCCGCTACTGCCCCCACGGCAGGCCCGTGGCGGTGAAGCTGACGAAATACGAGCTTGAAAAGATGTTCAAGCGGGCATAGGAGGATTTAAGCCCCATGGAAAAACTGCTGTTTATCGACGGCTGCGTCAGCCAGCGGGGCCCGGCGTCCCGGACCCGCGCCCTGGCGGACGCCTTCCTCTCCGCCTTCCGGGAATCCCACCCGGGGGCGGAGGTGGAGACTGTGCGCCTGGAAACGCTGGATTTGAAGCCCTTCCTTCCCGCCGCCCTGGACGGGCGGGACGCGCTGGCCTCCGCGGGGGCCTTCGACGCGCCGGTGTTCGCCCTGGCCCGGCAGTTCCGGGAGGCGGACAAGATTGTGGCGGCGGCTCCCTTCTGGGATTTGAGCTTTCCGGCGGCCATGCGGATTTACATTGAGCATATCTCCGCCAACGGCCTCACCTACCACTACGAGTCCGACGGCTGCCACGGGGACTGCCGGGCAAAGCGGCTGGCCTACCTGACCTCCGGCGGAGATTTTGAAAAGCCCGAAAGCCTGGGGGTCCTGTACTGGAAGCAGCTTTCCGCCATGTTCGGCGTTCCCCGGTTCGACTATGTGTTTGCCGGGGGACTGGACGCGGAGCCCGCCAGGGTCCCGGAGCTTATGCGCACGGCGGAGGAGGCGGCCCGGCGGCTTGGGCGGGAGTTCTGAGGCGGCGGAGCCCGGCCCCGCCCCGGTTTTTCTGAGAAAAAATAGCAATTTTGCCCTGGCCCTACGAAATTCGACGGGAATCCTCTCCCTTCCGGGGGTATCCTAGAAACCGGCGGACAAGCCCCCGGGTTTTCCGCGGAAACATACGACGGCGTCCCCCGGCGCGGGGACGCGGGGACAAAGAAAAAGGAGCGGACAATATGCAGAACAAGCAGAATCTACAGGACCTCTTCCTCCTCCGGGCCAAGCGGGACCGGGTGCCCGTCACCATGTTTTTGATGAACGGCTTTCAGATGCGCGGGACCATCACCGGCTTTGACCCCTTCGTGGTCGTTCTGGACAGCGAGGGCCGCCAGCAGGTAATCTACAAGCACGCCATCTCCACCATCGCCCCCACCAGGCCGGTCTGCCTGACCGGGGAGGAATGAGCCGCCGCCAGAGCGGACGGTGCGCGACTACATAAGGCTGCCATGAAAAGAGAAAAAAACAACCTTGGAATCAAGCTGCTGATGGCCGCCCTCTTTCTGGGGGTGGCGGCCTACTTCGGCGTCGAGGCCGCCCGCTATCTGGACGACCCCCTGCGCGTCATCCTGGCCTACCGCTATGAGGTGGAGCGCACCGTGGACCTGACGGGCTTTGTGGTCCGGGAGGAGCGGGTGCTGCCCGACGAGGGGAGCGGCCTTCTGCGCATCCAGCGCTCGGAGGGCGAGCGGGTCGCCGCCGGGGGGACCGTGGCCTCGGTCTACGCGGACCAGGCCTCCCTGGACCGGCAGGCGGAAATCGACAGCCTGGAAAGCCGGGTGGAACAGCTTCAATACGCCCAGAACCTGGCCCTGGCGGCGGAGACCACCCGGAAGCTGGACGCCCAAATCGCCCAGAACCTTCTGGAATACCGCCGCTTCCTCACGGCGGGCCGGTTCTACGACGCCGAAGGCCCGGCCCTGGAGCTCCGGGCCCTGGTGCTCAAGCGGGATTACAGCGACACGGGCAGCGGGGACGCCGCCCTCCAGCTCCAGGAGCTGGGAGCCCGGCTTTTGGAGCTGCGCTCCCAGGCCGAGGGCTCCGTCCGGCGGGTGACGGCCCCAGTGGCGGGGCTCTACTCCGCCGAGGTGGACGGCTTTGAAACGGTGCTGACCCCGGAGGCGCTGGAGGACCTGACCCCCTCCGGCCTCTCGGCCCTCACGGCGGACCCGGCGGTCTCCTCCCGGACGGGGAAGCTGGTGCTGGGGGACGAGTGGCGCTACGCCGCCGTGCTCTCCGCCGGGGACGCCGCCGCCCTTCAGGCCCAGCAGGAGGGCGGGGACAGCCTGCTCCTCCGCTTCGCCCAGGGGGCGGACCGGGACCTTCCGGTCACCCTGGAATCCGTCGGCCCCCGGGAGGACGGCCGGGTGGTGGCGGTGTTCCGGGGAACGTCCTACCTCCGGGAGCTGACGCTGCTGCGCCAGCAGCGGGCCCAAATCATCACCGGAACCATCGGCGGCATCCGCGTGCCCCGGGAGAGCCTGCGGGCGGAGCGGGCCTATCTGGAGGACGGGAAAACCGTCACGGAGGAGCGCATAGGAATCTACTGCCTGGTGGGACGGGAGGCCCGGTTCAAGCCGGTGGAGCTGGTCTACAGCGCCGAGAGCTTCGTGCTGGTATCTCCCTCGCCGGAGCTGGACCCCGCCGTGGAGGCGGACTCCAAGCGCATCATCCGCCCCGGGGAGCAGGTCATCGTCTCCGCCCGGGGGCTGTTTGACGGGAAGGTGCTCCAGTGAGGGCGGCCCCGGGGGCGCGGACTGCGCTCCCGAAATCTTGAAACAAAGAAAGAGGCGGAATTTATGTCTATCGCAGAGAACGTCGCCCGGGTCCGGGCAAACATCGCCGCCGCCGCCGCGGAGGCGGGGCGGAGGCCGGAGGAAATCACCCTGGTGGGGGCCAGCAAAATGAACGGAGCCGCCGCCTGCCGGGAGGCCGCGGCCGCCGGGATTGACGCCCTGGGGGAAAACCGGGTGCAGGAGATGACGGCCAAGCTCCGGGAGCACGCCTACGACGGCGCGCCCCTCCACTTCATCGGCCACCTCCAGCGGAACAAGGTCCGGCAGGTGGTGGGGAAGGCAAGCCTCATCCAGTCCGCCGGCTCCCTGGAGCTGCTGGAGGAAATTGAGAAAACCGCCGCGCGGCTGGATTTGCTCCAGGACGTTTTGCTGGAGGTCAACATCGGGGAGGAGGAGGCCAAAAGCGGCTTCCTTCCGGCAAAGCTCCTCTCCGGGGCGGAGGCGGCCCTGGAAAAGAGCCACGTCCGGGTGCTGGGCCTGATGGCCATTCCCCCCGCCGGGGCGGAGCGGGAGGAAAATCTGCGGTATTTTGACAAAGTTCGGGCACTCTTTCTTGACATGAACGGGAAATTGTTTCATAATAGGCTACAGGTTCTGTCTATGGGTATGAGCGGCGATTACGAGGACGCCGTCCGCGCCGGGGCCACCATGGTCCGGGTGGGCACCGCCATTTTCGGGAGCCGCCATTACGATATATAACGGGAGGTACGCTATGAGCATCCTGGACGAGCTGAAAAAACTGACCCATCCTTACGAGGATGAGGACGACGACTCCGCCGGCTTTGAGGACGACTTCCAGGAACGGGACGTCTTTGAGGACCGCCGCTCCCGGATGGACGACCGCCGGAGCAAGGTGGTGAACATCCACGCCACCACGCAGCTGAAGGTTATCCTGGTGAAGCCGGAGCGCTTTGAGAACGCCTCGGAAATTGCCGACCAGCTCAAGGACAAGCGGACGGTGGTTTTGAACCTGGAATCCACCAACAAGGACGTGGCCCGGCGGCTTATCGACTTTTTGTCCGGCGTGGCCTACGCCGGAGAGGGCAAAATCAAGAAGGTGGCCGCCAACACCTATATCATCACGCCCTACCACGTGGACATCGAGGGCGATTTGATTGACGAGCTGGAGAACAACGGACTGTATTTTTGAGACGGTTAAAAGCTGAGGATTTGCGCGCTGGGGAGGATTTGCGACTATGCTGACACCGCAGGAGGTTTCCGCCCGCTCTTTCACCAAGACGATGATGGGCGGCTACAACATGACCATGGTGGACGAGTTTCTGGACGAGCTCACCGACGACTACACGTCCCTCTACAAGGAAAACGCCGCCCTCAAGGCCAAGATGAAGGTTTTGGTGGAGAAGGTGGAGGAATACCGGGCCACGGAGGACTCCATGCGGGCCACCCTCCTCACCGCCCAGCGGATGGCGGACTCCATCGTCAAGGAGGCGGAGGAGAAGCGGGACGGCATCCTCAAGCAGGCAGAAAGCGCCGCCCGGGAAAAGCTGGACGATTACCGCCGGGAGGCGGAGCAGTGCAGCCGCCGCCTCCAGCAGGGGCAGGAGGAAATCCGGCGCTTCGTGGCCGAGAGCCGGGCGCTGTGCGAAAAGGAGCTCCAGTTCCTGGAGGAGTTCCCCAGCCTCCCCGTGGAGGAGCCCGCCGCCAATCGGGAGGCCGCCGGAGAGAGCGTCCTCTCCGCCGGGGAGCCCGCCCCCGCCGTTTCCGGGCCCGCGCCCCAGCAGGCGGCCCCGGAGCCCCAGGAGGTCCCCGAGGTCCAGCCCGCTCCCGCCGCCCAGAGCGTCCCTGCGGCGGAGACGCTGCTGGACGCCCTGGCCGCCGCGGAGGAGGCCGGGACGGAGGACCTCAGCGCCACCCGCCGGGTGAACATCAGCGAGCTGAAATTCGGTCCCAACTACCGGGGCGGCGGGGACTGACCGCTCCTTTCAAAGGGGGAAAGCGCCATGGCCGGACAGCGGCCCGTCATCGCCTTTTTATACGACTTTGACAAGACCCTGTGCACCACGGATATGCAGGATTACGCCTTCATCCCCAGCCTGGGGATGACCCCGGCGGAGTTCTGGGCGGAGGCCAACGGCTTTGGCCGGGAGCACCGCATCGACGGCGTTTTGGCCTATATGTACATAATGCTGCGGGAGGCGGAGCGGAAAAACCTGCCCTTCACCCGGGAGGACCTGGTGGAAAAGGGCCGGGGCGTCGAGCTTTTTCCCGGCGTGGCGGACTGGTTCGGCCGGATTAACGCCTTCGGGGAGACCCAGGGAGTCCAGGTGGAGCACTACGTGATTTCCTCCGGCCTCCGGGAGATTATCGAGGGGTCCTCCATCAGCGGGGAATTTAAGGAAATCTACGCCAGCGAGTTTTACTACGACGAGGCGGGCCGCCCCGTCTGGCCCAAGCTGGCGGTGAACTTCACGGCGAAAACCCAGTTCGTCTACCGCATCAACAAGGGCGTGCTGGACGTCTCCGACGACAAGACCCTCAACGACTCCATGCCCGACGACAGCAAGCGGGTGCCCTTCCCCAACATGATTTATATGGGGGACGGCCTTTCCGACGTGCCCTGCATGAAGATGATGCGGGCCTACGGCGGCCAGGCCATCGCCGTGTATCAAAGCTCCAACCGGGCGGGGGTGGAGGACCTGCTGGCCAAGAAGAGGGTGGATTTCATTTTCCCGGCGGACTACCGGGAGGGCCGTGCCCTGGACGGGACGGTGAAGAACATCATCCGCAAAATTGCCGTCGCCGACCGGCTCTGGGAGGAGAACCTCCGCCAGCTCCGGCGGCTGGGCGCGGATGAGCTGCCGGACCAGGTGGAGCTTTTTTAAACTAAACCGCGAACCCTGGCGGGGCCGTCCCGGGACGGCCCCGCCTTTCCAGCTTCTCCCGCCCCGGCGCGGAGTCTTGCAAATCCGGCGCTTTCATGGTACAATGGGGCATCAAAAAGGAGGGGGCCGTTTATGAACCGCATCAGCAAGGAAAACTATTACCTGGACATCGCCCAGACCGTTCTGGAGCGGGCCACCTGCCTGCGGCGGGTCTACGGGGCCATCATCGTGAAGAACGACGAGATTATTTCCACCGGCTACAACGGCGCGCCCCGGGGGCGGGTCAACTGCTCGGGACTGGGCTACTGCTCCCGGGAGGCCCTCCGGGTCCCCCGGGGGGAGCGGTACGAGCTCTGCCGCAGCGTCCACGCCGAGGCCAACGCCATCATTTCCGCCGCCCGGCGGGACATGGCCGGGGGAACCCTCTACCTGGCGGGCCGGGACGCCCAGACCGGGGAGCTGCTGGGGGATGCCACCTCCTGCTCCATGTGCCGCCGCCTGATTATCAACGCGGGGCTGGAGCGGGTGGTCATCCGCCGGACGGAGACGAAGTTTGAGGTGATTCCCGTCTCTCAATGGATTGCCGAAGACGACGCCGTCTCCGTCTGAGGGAGGAAAGGAAGGATTGGTTTTGAAAGCGGGACTTGTCACCTTCTACCACCTGCACCATTACGGCGCGGTTCTCCAGGCCGCCGCCACCCAGCGGGCCCTGGCCTCCCTGGGCTGGGACTGCGAGGTCGTGGACTACTTCGTCAACCAGGATATCCGCATCCTCACGCCGCCCACCACCCCCGGACGGGCGGCGAACGACGCGTACAACGCCCTGCACTACCCCGCCCTCCGGCGGCGCTGGCAGCGGTTTGAGGCGTTTTCCAAGGCCCATCTGAACCTGACCGCCCGCCGCTATGAGAGCCGGGAGGAGCTGCGGGCGGCGGAGCTGCCCTACGACCTGCTGGTCTCCGGCAGCGACCAGATTTGGAACCCCTCGATTTTTCCCGGCGGGCGCTTCGACCCTGTGTTCTTCGGCGCGTTCTCCCCCCTGCGGAAAATTGCCTACGCCCCCTCCTTCGGCACGGCCCGCCTCCCCGGGGGAATGGAGGAGGAGCTGCGGGGCTATCTGGACGGCTTTTCCCACCTTTCCGTCCGGGAGCCCTCCGGCCGGGAGGTTATCCGGGAAGCCTGCGGCCGGGAAGCGGAGGTGGTGCTGGACCCCACGCTGCTGCCCGCGGCGGAGGATTGGTCGGCCCTGGCGGCGGAGCAGGCGGTCCGGGGGGACTATATTCTCTGCTACTGCATCGCCCCCTCCGGGGCTTTGGAGCCCTATATCCGCCGCCTGGCGGAGGAAACCGGGCTTCCGGTGATCCAGCTCTGCGGCACCCGGCGCAGGCTCCACCCCAGGGCGGAGCTGGTCCTTGACGCGGGTCCGGCGGAGTTTTTGAGCCTGTTCCAAAACGCCGCCTGTGTCTGCACAAATTCCTTCCACGGCACCGTCTTCTCCATCCAGTTCCGGCGGCCCTTCTTCACCGCCGCGGCCCCGGCGGAGCTCCGGGAGCCGGAGCGCTCCCGGACCTTCAGCCTTCTCAGCCGCCTGGGACTGACGGACCGGGTGGCGGGCGGGGGGAATTCCGCCGGGCTGGAAGACGTTCCCAACTGGCCCGCCGTTATGGAGCGGCTGGAGGCCGCCCGGGCCGCCTCCATGGCCTACCTGAAGGCCGCTCTGGAAAACAAGCCCCGGGAGGAGGCCGGGAACCAGGCGGGAGAGGCTCCCCGGGGGGACGGCCCCCTGCTGGCGGACCGGAGCCGCTGCACCGGCTGCTCCGCCTGCGCCGCCGCCTGTCCCAGGGACGCCATCACCCTGGAGCGGGACAAGGAGGGCTTCGCCTTCCCCCGGGTGGACCCGGAGAAGTGCGTCCGCTGTGGAATCTGCACGAAAACCTGCCCCATGTTCCGCCAGCGGGAGCCCAAGCCCCTCCCCGCCGCCTTCGCCGCCTGGAACCGGGAGGCGGACGTCCGGCGGGACTCCACCTCCGGTGGGGCCTTCTCCGCCCTGGCGGACTACGTGCTGGAGGGGGGCGGCGTGGTCTTCGGCGCGGCCCTGGACGGGAAGCAGCACCTGCGGCACACCGCCTGCTTCCGCAAGGAGGACCTCTGGCGCCTCCGGGGCGCCAAGTACGTCCAGAGCGATTTGGAGGGCGTCTTCCGGGAGGTTAGGAAATGCCTGGAGACCCGGCAGGTCCTCTTCTCCGGCACCCCCTGCCAGGTGGACGGGCTGTACCGCTATCTCGGCGGCCGGCCGGAGAACCTGACCACCTGCGACCTGGTGTGCCACGGCGTGCCCTCCCCCGGCGTGTGGGAGGACATGGCCCGCCATATTGAGAGAAAGCGGGGCCGGGAGCTCCAGACCGTCCGTTTCCGCAGCAAGGTGGAGGGCTGGAAAAACAGCCATTTCACCGCCGTGTACGACGACGGCACCGTGGACACCCGCCCCCTGTTTGAGACGGAGTACGGCCGGGCCTTCGGCCGCTCGCTGTTCCTGCGGCCCTGCTGCCACCGCTGCCCCTACGCCTGCTCCAACCGGGTGGGGGACTTTACCCTGGGGGACCTGTGGGGCCTCCGTCCCGACGAGCTGCCGGAGCAGCAGCAAAAGGGCGTAAGCCTCCTGCTGGTGAACACCCCCCACGCCAGCCACATTTTTGACCAGCTTCCTTTAATCCGCCAGCCCTTCCCCGTGGAGCGGGCCATCGCCGGAAATCCCCGGCTGGCCTCCCCCACGCCCATGCCGGCGGAGCGGGCGGCTTTCTTCGCCGCCTATGCGCTGGACCCCTTCGACCAGGTGGTCCGCCGGTTCTGCGCCCTGCCGCCCCTGCCCGTCCGGGCCGTGGGAAAGGCGCTTTCGCCGGAGGCGAAGGCGCGGGTGAAGAAGGCGCTGAAAAGAGGGTGAGGGCCCGGCGGGGTCTATCGCCGCCCGCGAAAGACTATACTGTATCAAACGCGTTTCAAGGCTCTCCGCTCCGGCGGGGACGGAGGGATGACATGACATTGGAACACCTGAAACGGGACCTCAGGGCCCGGTGGGGCCTGGTTTTGCTATACGCCAGGGCCCTTGGAAAGTGGCTTCTGCTGGCCACGGCGGCGGGAGTCTCCTGCGGGCTGGTGGGGGCCCTGTTCCACATGGCCGTGGAGGCCGTGACGGAGCTCCGGGGGGAATTCCCCTGGCTGCTGTACGGCCTGCCCCTGGCGGGCCTGGCCATTGTGGGGCTCTACAAGCTGCTGGGCACCGAGGGCCGGGGCACCAACGACATTTTCGACCAGGTCCACCAGGGGGGCGGCATCTCCCTGCTGCTGGTCCCCGCCATCTTTCTGGGAACGGTCCTGACCCACCTGTGCGGCGGCTCCGCCGGGCGGGAGGGAGCGGCCCTCCAGATGGGCGGGTCCCTGGGCTGCTGGGTGGGGCGGGCCTTCGGCTTTGACGAGCGGGACCTCCGCGTCGCCACCACCACGGGCATGGCGGCCTTCTTCACCGCCCTGTTCGGCACGCCCCTGGCGGCGGCAATCTTCTCCATCGCCGTGGTCAGCGTGGACTCCTTCTACCACGCCGCTTTTTTCCCATCCCTCATCGGGGCGCTGGAGGCCTACGGCGTCTCCCGCCTGCTGGGGGTGGAGCCCGCGTCCTTCACCGTGGAGGCTCCGGCCCTGTCTCCGGGGCTGCTGCTCCGGGCGGGGGTGCTGGCGGGGCTGTGCGGGCTTCTCTCCGTGGCCTTCTGCGGGACCATCCGCCTGACGGAGCGCCAGCTTCATAAGCGCATCCCCAATCCCTGGCTCCGGGCCTTCGCCGGGGGCTGCGCCGTGGTCGTTCTGACCCTGCTCTGCGGGACTGCGGACTACAACGGCGCGGGGATGGACGTTATCGCCGCCGCCGTGGAGGAGGGAACGGTCCGCCCCGCCGCCTTCGCGCTGAAAATCCTGTTTACCGCCGTCACCCTGGGTTCGGGGTTCAAGGGCGGGGAGGTGGTCCCCTCCTTCTTTGTGGGGGCGGCCTTTGGCTGCGCGGCGGGGCCGCTGCTGGGGCTTCCGCCGGGCTTCGCCGCCGCCCTGGGGCTGACCTCCGTGTTCTGCGGGGCCACCAACTGCCCCCTGGCCTCCATCGCCCTGGCCATTGAGCTCTTTGGCAGCGGCGGGCTCTTGTACTTCGCCCTGGCCTGCTGCGTCAGCTATGTCCTCTCCGGCTACGGGGGGCTGTACTCCAGCCAGACGATACTCCATTCCAAGCTGAAGGGGCTGTACATCAACGTCCACGCCAACGACCAGGCCGTGGAGCGCACCGCCGCGGCGAAGGAGCCCGCCGCCCGCGGCTGAACCGCATAAAAGAGCGCCCCCTGCGGCATACTGTCTTCAACCGACATTTGCCACAGGAGGCGTTTTTTATGCAGCTTCTGCAAGACATTGGCATGACCGTCCTGACCACCCTGCTGTCCATCCTGGCGCTGTTCCTCCTCACCAAGCTGATGGGGGCCAAGCAGGTGTCCCAAATGACCATGTTCGACTATGTGGTGGGCATCACCATCGGCTCCGCCGCCGCGGAGCTGGCCACGGAGCTGGAGGAGCCCCACAAGCCCCTCACCGCCATCATTATTTACGGCCTGGTGGCCGTCGCCATCTCCGTTCTCTGCTGCAAGTCCCTGAAGGTCCGCTCCATCGTCACCGGGCGGCCCCTGGTGCTGCTGGAGGACGGGGTCATTTACCGGGAGAACCTGAAAAAGGCCAAGCTGGACCTGAACGAGTTTCTGACCTACTGCCGCATAGGCGGCTGGTTTGATTTGAGCCAGCTCCAGACGGCGGTTTTCGAGCACAACGGCACCGTCAGCTTCCTGCCCAAGGAGGCGGACCGCCCCGCCACCCCGGCGGATTTGAACAAGAATCCCTCCCAGTCCCAGGTCCAGACCCCCTTCGTCATGGACGGGAGGCTGCTGGAGGGGAACGTCCGCCAGTCGGGGAAGGAGGACGCCTGGGTCCGCCGGGCCCTCCTCCGCCAGGGCTACCGGGACGAGGGGGAGGTTTTCCTGGCCCTCTGGGGCGGGGGAGAGGATTTGACCGTCTTCCCCATGGAGCCCGGGCGGAAGCCCGCCGGGCAGGGCGGCTGACCCCCGCCGCCGGCCGCCCTCAGCGGGAGAGGATAAACGCCTCCAGCTCCTCCGGCGTGGAGACCACGGCCACGGCGCCCGCCTCCTCCAGCTCTCCCGGCGGGGCGTAGCCAAAGAACTCCACCCCGGCGCAGTCCACGCCGCAGGCCCGTGCCCCCCGCACGTCGAATTTCCGGTCCCCCACCATCAGCACCCGGGGAAGGTCCCGCTCCGTCAGCCCTAACTGCCGCATGGCCTCCCGGATGACGTCCTCCTTCTCCCAGTCCCCGTGGGGCGGGCTGCCCACCAGGGCGGAGAGGTGAGGCGTGAAGCCGAACCGGGCGCAGATGGAGACGCAGAGGTTCTCCGGCTTGGAGGAGGCCAGGGCCAGCGTATACCCCTTTTCCTTCAGGCGGCCCATGACCTCCGCCATGCCGGGGGCCGCCCGGTTCTCGTACTGGCCCACGGGCTCATAGACAAGGCGGAAGCGCTCCACCGCGTCCGCCGCCTTTTCGGGGCTGTAGCCGCAGAAGCGGATAAAGGAATCCTGGAGGGGCGGGCCGATGAAGCGGAGGAGGGTCTCCTCCTCCGGAACCGGGTCTCCATACCCCTCAATGGTCTCCCGGACACAGTGGACAATGCCCTCCCGGGAGTCCGTCAGGGTTCCGTCCAGGTCGAACAATATATAGCGGTACATATCAGCCCTCCTCGCAGAATCGGGGCACAAGCACGCCCCGGGCCTGTCCGTCCAGCTCCACGGACGCGCCCTCCAGCCGCCGGACGGCCCCCTCCGGCCACAGGGCCAGGAACTCCTCCACCCCCGCCACGTCGGGCAGGCCGCAGGGGGCGTGGCGGTAGTGCATGGGGACGACGCACGCCGGGTTCAGGGCCTCGCAGACCGCCTTGGCCCCCGCCGCGTCCACGGTGTACACCCCGCCCACGGGGACCAGCGCCGCGTCCAGAGGGCCGATGGCCTCCGCCTGCTCCGGCGAGAGCCGGTGCCCCAGGTCCCCCAGGTGGGCGATGGTCACGCCCCCCGCCGAGAGGATATGGATGGTATTGGGCCCCCGGAGGGCCCCGCCCTGCCCGTCGTGGAAGGTCTCCACGGTGCGGACGGTGAAGGGGCACTCCCCCTCAAAGGGGACCAGCTCCGCCTGGTCTGCGGCGTTGTGGTCGAAGTGGCCGTGGCTGCAAAGAATCTTGTGGACCTGGAGCCGGGGCTCATACTCTCTCCCGTCGTTCCGGACCACGGACAGCCGGGTTTTGACGGTCACAACATAGAAGCCCTCCGCCTTCCGGCGGGCGCGTTCTTCCCAGGCGGCGGCCCGGTCGGCGGTCTTCGTCAGGGGCGGGTAGCCCTCCACCCCCTTGTAGGGGTCCAGCAGAATCCGATAGCCGTCCTGCTCCGCCAGGAAGCAGGAGTGGCCCAGCCAGGTGAGTTTCATAGGTATGTCCTCCTTTTCATAGGTATGTCCTCCTTGCGGATGTTTAAAAATAGGGAGCGGACCTCGTCCGCCCCCTATTATATCAGTCTTTTTTCTGTTTGTCATCCGGGTTTTTGGGTTCTTCCTTCTTCCGGTTGAAGAAGCCGTTCTCCCGCTCCCGGGCCTGGCGGAAGGTCTCTGCCCGCTGGGCCTGCCTCCTGGCGGAGACCTTCACCACCAGCAGGACGATCAGAGCCAGAAGCGCCATCCAAATCCAGTTGTAGGCCACGAAGATGGCCAGCCCCTGGAGGAAGTCCCCGAAGCCGTGAAGGCCGTCCGTAAAGGCGTTGCCCAGGCGGCTCGCAAAGGTGGGCGGGGCCTCCTCCACTGTGGACAGGCGCAGCACCTCCCGGAGGCGGATTTCAATGGTGGCGAAGTCCACCAGGGAGTCGTAGCGCCGGAGGGAGCCGGTGAGCTGCTCTATCTGGAGCTCCGTCTCGCTGATGGCGCTCTCCAGGGTGATGATGTCCTCCATGTTCTCCGCCTGGGCCAGCAGGTTCTGGAGCCGCCCCAGCTTGGTCCGCTGGGTGGCGAGGCGGCTTTCCGTGTCGTAATACATTTCGCTGATGTTGTCCGCGTTCTGCTCCTGGCTGACGACGTGGCCGATCTCCCCCACGCTGGCCAGAAAGTCCCTGAACCGGACGGCGGGAATGCGGACGGTGTAGAAGGCGTTCCGCCTGCCGTCGCCATAGCTGCCCATGGAGGCGTATTCCAGATAGCCCCCCAGTTCCTCCACCAGGCTGTCCAGCGCGGCGGTGCAGGCGTCGTAGTCCTGGGTTTCCGCCTCCACGCTGGCGGTGTAAACCATCTTGGCGGCGGCCAGGCGGTCCTCCGCCCCGCCCCCGGCGGGGGCCTCCTCCGGTTCGGCGGCGTCAAAGCCCCAGACCTGCGCGTCATAGTCCGCCGGGGCGTCGGCGGACGGGGCGCTGGCGGCGGTCTCGCTCATGGCGCCTCCGCCGGAGTCGCCCCCGGCGTATCCGCTTCCGCCGCAGGCGGTGAGGGCCAGGGCCGTCAGCAATGCCGCCAGAAACAGGGCAAATCCTCTTTTCATCCGTGCGTCCTCCTTTTTCCGCCCCGTCTTCCAGGCGGGGCTGTTATTGATATAGACGGGCCTTTGGGGGAAAAGGTTTCGGGAATTTTCAAATTTCTTTCCTGATAAAAACAGGGCTCCGCCCGGGAGCCCTGTTCCGTCCATATTACGCCGCCGCCGAGAAGGGCGTCCGGGTCTTCTGGTCCTCCTGGTTCTGCCGGGCCAGGTCCTGCTGCTGGGCGGCGTTGTCCGTGTCCGCCTTGGTGACGGTGCGGGTGGTGCCGCCGGAGACATAGGCCTTGCCGCACTCCGGGCAGATTCCCGTGTGCATGGTCACGCTCTGGCTGACCACCTTCCGGCCCTCCCGGTCGGCCTTGGCCTGCTCCCGGTAGACGTGCTCCATCTCGTGGCCCCGGACGGCGGAGGCCGCCTGCTCCGGCTTGATGTTGGTGGGCGTCTGGTAGGACACGCCCATATCGTCGGATCCGTCCTGGTACTTCCGCTCCTCACAGGTCTGGCACTCGCCCTCCTCCAGGGCCTCCTGGGCGCTCTCGATCCCCTGGGCGGACTGGCCGTCCGGCTCCCCCGCCTTTTTCTCCAGGCCGGGGAGGGCGCTTTCCCGGTCCTCCCCCTCCGTCTGGCCGGGGAGCTTGGGCGCGCCGTTTTGCAGCGCGTCCTCCGCGCCCTTCAGGTCGTTCCGGCCCAGGGCCTCCTGCGCCTGGAACAGGCGGCCCTCCAGGGCGCTTTTCCGGGAGCCGTCCACGGGGGAGAGGCCCTCCTTCCCGGTCTCCACAAAGAGGCCCTCGGGATTCACCTCGCCATACCGGATGCGCATCCGCCCGGCCATGGCCGCCGGGTCGTTTTCCAGCCGGGCCGTCAGCTCCGGCAGGGAGGCCTCGTCCCGGGAGACGGGGCGCACGGCCTTAACCGGCTCCACCGGCGTTTCGGGGGAGGCGCTTTTCCGGGCGCTCCAGACCTGACCCTGCTGGGCCTGCCCGGCCTGCTGGGCGCTCCGGGCGTTTCGAATATTTTCAGACAGGCGGGACTGGTAGAACGCCCCGACGGAGCCCATTCCGAAGCTCCCGACCCCTGAAATTCCACCGACCATAGAATCACCTCATATCGGAATTGCCTTGCGGCGAGACTCTAGCAAATACAGTATACCATATTCTCCCGGAAGTGCAAGGGGTTTTTCGGGGAGGCGAAAAATTCCCCCTCCGCCTGAGCGGAAGGGGAATTTCTGAGCTGGAGCGGGCAACGAGGCTCGAACTCGCTACCTCCACCTTGGCAAGGTGGCGCTCTACCAGATGAGCTATGCCCGCGTAAGGGACGCGCCGCGCCCGTAAGGCGGCAGACCGCCGGAGGCCGCGCAGTTCCCGTAAGAACAAGGAGTATTTTAGCAGAGCTTTCCCCCCTTGTCAAGCCTTCTCCGAAAAAAACTTTCCCTAATTTTCCTCCTGGTCCTCCTCCGGCGGGGCGGCGTGCGCAGAATCCTCCGGGTCCTCCTCCGGCTCTCCGGGAAGCTCTTGGCCCCGGGGCGGCTCCCCGGGCTCCTCTTCCGGCGCTCCGCCGCTCTCCGGGGCCTCC
>CATLJA010000022.1 GCA_949959305.1 uncultured Oscillibacter sp. | reverse complement strand
AAGAAAAAACCACGCTAATCTGGGCAAAAGAAAAGGCGTTTAAGAGGTCTTAAAAGGACCGCTTAAACGCTTTTTCTTTTTTGCAGATTATGTGCAAGGTTTTCGCAGCTTGTGCGCAAAGCTACACTTGACCCAAATCAAGGTTGCCATTTACTGCGATATTACGGAAAAGGCATACCAGAATTATGAATTGGGTGTGCATGAGCCGAAAGTGAGCATTCTTGCCAGAATTGCTCGCCTTTACAAGGTTTCCATCGACTATTTAGTCGGCCTGACCGACGACCCGTCCCCCTACCCCAGGGCCCCTGAATAAAGACGCGGTGCGCCTCCCCCGCCAAACGCGGGGGAGGCGCTTTGACCGTCCGTCCCTTTCCTTCCGCCGATGGTCCCCCGCCCCCTGGACGGCGGACCCCTTTTCGGTTTATACTAGGCGGCAGAGAGGAGGCGGGAGCCATGAAAATCGACGTGGAGCTGGACCCGGCGCTGGAGGAGCTGCTGGTGCGCGTGCTGGCCCCGGGGGAGACGGCGGAGCTTCAGGACCTCCTGCGGCGGCTGGAGGAGCGGCCGCCCCTGGCGGGCTTCCGGGACGGCTCCGCCGTGCCTCTGAAGCCGGAGGAGGTCCTGCGGTTCTATGGGGAGGACAAGGAGGTCCGGGCCCAGACGGCGGCGGGGGAGGTTTACACCGTCCGCCTGCGGCTGTACGAGCTGGAGGAGCGGCTGGACAAGCGGGCCTTCGTCCGGGTGTCCCACTCGGAGATCGTGAACTGGAAGCGGGTGACGGCCCTGGACCTGAGCCTGTCCGGAACCATCCGGGTGACCCTGGACGGCGGCGTGACCACGTACGTCTCCCGGCGGTATGTGAAAAAGATCAAGGAGGTGCTGGGAATATGAGCGGTGAGGTCAGCATCCGGCGGGAGCTTTTCCGGCGGGCGGCCCGGGGCTTTCCCTGGGGGGTGGCGCTGGTATATCTGGTATTTGTAACGGAGAACGCTTTTTCCATCCCGGCCCCCGCGGGCGGAAACCTGCTGATGGTGTCTGAGGCGATGGCGGAGGCCTGCGGAAGCCCCGTGACGGCGGCCCTGATCCAGATGCTCTGGTCCGGCCTCCTGGGGGCGGCGCTGGGAACGGCGGGGATTCCTTTCCTCCTGGAGGGGCGGACCCTCCTGTGGTCCGGCGTGCATATGTCGGTCACGGCGGCGGTGTTCTCCTTGGCGGGCTGGCGGTGCCGGTGGTTTCCCATTTGGGAAAGCTGGCTGTTCCTGCTGGGGATTCTGGCGCTGTGCTATCTCCTGCTGTGGGCCGTGCGCTATATCGGCTGGCGGCAGGACCTGCTGGCCCTGCGCCGGGCGGCGGGCCTGCCGCTGGACGGCGGGGGGCGTTCCCTGCCTTATCCCCTGCTGGCGGCGGCGGTGGAGCTGGCCTTGCCCTGGCTCCTGCGGTGCATGGACCCGGCGGACGTGCCGGTGCTGACGGGAATTTTCTACCCCTTCCTCATTCTGCCCCTGTTCTGCTTTTTCAGCGCCCTGTCCCTGGGACGGCGGAAGCCCTGGCCCCGGGTCCCGGGCTACGCCGCGTGGTGCGCGGCGCTGACCCTGCCCAACGTATTCCTGCTGTACAACTACACGGCCTCCTTTCAGGCCTGTGCGGCGGGCGCCGCCGCCCTGTCGGGGGGCCTGCTGGGCATGGCCCTGGGGAAACTGAAAAAAACCTGACGCTCCGGGAACCAAACCGCCTCCTCTGCCGACTAAACAGGCAAAGGAGGCGGTTTTATGAAACCTTGGAAACACGTGCTTGCGCTGGCCCTCTGCCTGTGCCTGTCCGCCTGCGCCCCGGCGGCGGGGACGGAGGGCCCGGCCCAGTCGGACGGAGCGGCCCAAACCGGCGGTTCTGTCCAGGCCCCGCCCTCCCTGGCGGAGGACGAGGAGCCCGCGGTCTTTCTCTGCCGCATTGTGGACGGGGCGGAGGACGGCGATCTGCTTTTGGCGGAGCTGGAGGAGGGGCCCGGCGGCGGGGCCGGGGTCTACCGGCTGAACCTGTGGAACGGGGGGCCCAGGGCGGACATCCTGTACGGCGACGGCCCGGCGGGGAAGTCCCAGCCCTTGACGGTCCCCGTCTACCTGGACGGCGAACTGGCGGATCCTTCGGTCCTGGAGGACGGGATGCCGGTGGAGGTGGCCTTCAACGGCTTCGCGGCGGAGAGCTTTCCCGCCCGGCTGGGGGAGGTCTATTCCGTCTCCGCCTGGAGCCGGGGCCAGGTGAAGAACCCCGGCGGGTCCTGCTACGATCTCTGCGGGCTCTACCTCCAGGTGCTGGGCGACCTGTGGCAGAAGGACCCCGGGCTGAACGGGAACATCGCCCTGGCGGGGCTGGACCTGTCCCAGGCTCCCGGGGAGCTGGCGGAGAGCGAAAAAGCCGCCCTGGCCTGGCGCTTCGGGGAGATGCACGGCGTGGAGGTGGTGACGGGGACCTTCGAGGAGCTGGAGGAGCAGGGGTATTTCACCGCCAGCCCCATCAGCACCCCGGCGCCGGACTCATCGGTCAACTATTCCCGCACGTGGTACCAGTGGGACGACGGGTGCCTGTTCTCCATCACGTCCAACGACGGGATGCACGAGGGGGAGGTCTACTCCCTGCCTGTGCTGTTCTTCAACGCGGAGAAATGGCGATCCCCCCTGGGGGCGTACTTCTTCCATGACTGCTCCGCCGTGTGGCCGGCGTTCGGGACCTGGAGCGGCTACCAAATCGGCGGCGAGATGATCTCATAAGGAGGGACGATTGTGAAGCGGATTGGAATGTTCATCTGCGCCCTCACGATCCTGCTGGCGGCCTGCGCCGCTCCCGCGGAATTGTAAATAGACGAAAACCAGCGTCCCGGTCTCCCGGAACGCTGGTTCTTTGCTTCCGATGCCCCGGCCCGGACAGCCGCCGGACTTTGAGGCGCGTTAAAAGTCCGCGCTTCCCACGGTGCGGGGATGGGGCAGCACGTCCCGGATGTTGGAAATGCCCGTGAGGTACATCACCAGCCGCTCGAAGCCCAGGCCGAAGCCCGCGTGGCGGCAGGATCCGTAGCGCCGGAGGTCGCAGTACCACCAGTAGCTCTCCGGGTCCATGTTCAGCTCCTTGATGCGGCTTTCTAGAATGTCCAGCCGCTCCTCTCTCTGGCTTCCGCCGATGATCTCCCCGATGCCGGGGACCAGGCAGTCCGCCGCCGCCACGGTCTTTCCGTCGTCGTTGAGGCGCATGTAGAACGCCTTGATCTCCTTGGGATAGTCCGTGACGAACACGGGGCGCTTGAAGACCTGCTCCGTGAGGTACCGCTCGTGCTCCGTCTGGAGGTCGCAGCCCCAGTAGACCTTGTAGTCGAACCCGCCGTTGTTCTTCTCCAGAATCTCCACGGCCTCGGTGTAGCTCACCCGGCCGAAGTCCGAGGAGGCCACGTGCTCCAGCCGCTCCTTCAGGCCCTTGTCCACGAAGCTGTTGAAGAAATTGATTTCGTCCGGGCAGCGCTCCATGACCTTTTTGATGGCGTACTTGATCATGGCCTCCGCCACGTCCATGTCCCCCGCCAAATCGCAGAAGGCCATTTCCGGCTCAATCATCCAGAACTCGGCGGCGTGGCGCGCCGTGTTGGAGTTCTCCGCCCGGAAGGTGGGACCGAAGGTATACACGTCTCCGAAGGCCATGGCGAAGTTCTCCGCGTTCAGCTGGCCGGAAACCGTGAGGTTGGCGGGCTTTCCGAAAAAGTCCCGGGTAAAATCGGCCTTGCCGTCTTCGGTCCGGGGCGGGTTCTCCGGGTCCAGGGTGGTGACCCGGAACATCTCCCCCGCGCCCTCGCAGTCGCTGGCGGTGATGATGGGGGTGTGGACGTAGACGAAGCCCCGGCTCTGGAAGAACTCGTGAATGGCGAAGGCGGCGGCGCTGCGCACCCGGAAGGCGGCGGAGAACAGGTTCGTCCGGGGCCGCAGGTGCTGGATGGTCCGCAGGTACTCCACGGTGTGCCGCTTTTTCTGGAGGGGGTACTCCGGGGCGGAGGGGCCCTCCACCTCGATTTTCGCGGCCTTCAGCTCCAGGGGCTGCTTGGCCTCCGGGGTCAGGACCACGGTTCCCGTGACGATGAGGGCCGCGCCGACGTTCTGTGCGGCGATATCCCTGTAGTTCTCCAGGCTCCCGGCCTCCATAACCACCTGGAGGTTTTTGAGGCAGGAGCCGTCGTTCAGCTCGATGAAGCCGAAATTCTTCATGTCCCGGATCGTGCGGGCCCAGCCGCCCACGGTGACGCTCCTGCCGTCCAGGGACTCCTTGTCGGCGAAAACCGCCGCGATTTTCGTGTAGGTCATTGTGTTCACCTGATTTCTGTTATTTCCTATGGCCGGTATATTATATCACAAATCCGCCGGTTTGCAAGGGGGAGGCGCCTGTTCCCGCGGTTCCCGCGGGCTCAGTCCTCCGCCGGAGGATCCCCGGCCTCCAATCCCACGCTCAGGCCGTTGACCTCCACGCCCTCCCCGGCGGGAATGAGCAGATACTTCCGCCCGTCGATGATCCGGGTCTCCACCAGATAGCTGTAGGCCGGGTCAATGGAAATCGTGGCCTGCTCCGTCTTCACGTCGAAGCGCCTGGCGTCGATAAGGTTCTCCGGGTTCAGCGCCGCCCCGCCGAAGGCCCGGCCGCACTGCTCCCGAAACGCCTCTGCCCGCTCCTCCGGCACGCCGCAGTCCCGGAGGATGCCGCCGATTTCCCCGGCGGAGAGGGCCAGGGGCTCCGCCTCCTTGTCCTCCTTGTGGGCCTCAATCCTCTCCAGCAGCCGCCCGTGAACCGCCTGGACCACCTCCAGGCTGCACGCCTCCTCCAGCGCGCCGGTAAGGGCCCCCTGGAACGCCTCCTTCTGCTCCGCGGCGGACATGGGGGGCTCCGTACGGAAGACCGCGTCCAGGAACTCCTGGTGAAGCCGCTCCGGCTTCCGGGCGTAGAAAAGGGCGTTGTAGATATTCGCCGCCCGTCCGTCGAAGGCGGGGAAGAGGAAGCCCAGCTCCGGCGGGGAGACGATCTGCCCGGCGGCGCAGCTGTGGAACTCGTTCTCCCCGGGGAAGTAGCCCAGCTCCATTTTGCAGTTTTTCACCGGGCAGACGCTGCACAGGATGTAGGAAAATACCTCGTCGGCCCCGTCGGGGTCCGGTTCCCCGTCCTTCCCCCGGCGGGGCACGTCGTAGGCGTCATGGGCCAGGAGAATCAGGTAGTTGCTGTCTTCCATGTCCAGGGCGCCGATAACGGCGCGGTAGAACTCCTCCCGGACTTCCCCGTCCCGGAGCCCGGACTCCCGGAGGGCGGAGAGGAGGCGGTGCTCGTCGCTGTCCATCACCTGGGCGGTGGAGAAGACCACGTCGATGAGGTTCTTCCCCAGCGAACCGGAGAGGGATTTTTTCAAAAGGCTTAAGTACTTCTCCGCCTCCTCCAGGGGCATGTTCCCCAGGGACTCGTCCAGATAGGAGATGATTTCCCGGCTGGAGCCGTTGACATAGCACCCGTAGACCCGGCTGACGGCGGATTTTTCCGGCCGGAAGCGGCGGCGGAGCTCGCTGACTTCTTTTGCATTCATGGCGTTACCTCGTGTTTCGGCGGCGGGGCCGCCGGGATATTCCGACAGTGTTGTCAAACAAGTATTCTACTGGAAACCGCCGGAAAATGCAACCGCTTTTTTCCCGCCCGGGCGCGGAGCGTAAATTTCCCGTAAAGAATCCCGGGTTTCCTTGCGGAGGGGCCCGGTTTTGTGCTAACATTAAGGCATGCCAAAATTTTGAATCCGAGGGGAGGCGGCCGCGTTGGGCGGGTTTGGGCGCTGGAGGGACCGGATGGGCCGGACAAAGACCATACTGGGCGAAAAGGTCCGGGAGGCCCTGGCTTCCGTGCTGCCCATCACGGTCATTGTGCTGGTCCTCTGCCTCACCGTGGCCCCCCTCCCGGCGGACGCGCTGCTGGCCTTTCTGGCGGGGGCGGTGCTGCTGATTCTGGGCATGGGCTTTTTCACCCTGGGGGCGGAGGCCGCCATGACCCCCATCGGCGAGCAGGTGGGAACCCATATGGCCGCCTCCCGGAAGCTCCTGGTCATCGTCTCCGTCAGCTTTTTAATCGGCGTGGTGGTCACCATTTCCGAGCCGGACCTCCAGGTCCTGGCCTCCCAGGTTCCGGGCATCCCCAATACTGTGCTGGTGGGGGCCGTGGCCGCCGGGGTGGGGGTGTTCCTGGTGGTGGCCCTGCTGCGCATCCTGTTCCAGATCTCCCTCCAATGGCTGCTGATCGGCTCTTACGCGGCGGTGTTCCTTCTGGCGGCGTTTTTCGTGCCCGGGGACTTTCTGGCGGTGGCCTTCGACTCCGGCGGCGTCACCACCGGGCCCATGACGGTGCCCTTCATCATGGCCCTGGGCCTGGGCGTCTCCTCCATCCGAAGCGATGAAAACGCCGCCCAGGACAGCTTCGGCCTGGTGGCGCTGTGCTCCGTGGGGCCCATTCTGGCGGTGCTGATTCTGGCGATGATCTTCCCCGCCTCCGGGGCCTACAGCCCCTCTCCCATGCCCCAGGCGGCGGACAGCCGGGAGCTGGGGGGCCTGTTCCTCTCCGCCTTTCCGAGGTACGCCGCGGAGGTCTTCAAAAGCCTGTTCCCCATCGCCGCCTTCTTCGGCCTGTTCCAAATCGCGGCCCTGCGGCTGAAGCGGAAGAAGGTCCTGAAAATCGCCGTGGGCCTCCTGTATACCTACATCGGCCTGGCCCTGTTCCTCACGGGGGTCAACGTGGGCTTCCTCCCGGCGGGCACCTGCCTGGGCCGGCAGATCGCCTCCCTGCCCTTCAACTGGCTTCTGGCGCCCACCGGCATGCTGATGGGCTGGTTCATCGTCCAGGCGGAGCCGGCGGTCCACGTGCTGAACCGGCAGGTGGAGGAAATCACCGCCGGGGCCATCCCCGGCAGCGCCATGAGCGCCAGCCTTTCCATCGGCGTGGCGGCCTCCATCGGCCTTGCCATGGTGCGGGTGCTCACCGGGGCCTCCATCTTTTTGTTCCTGGTGCCGGGATACCTGCTGGCGGTGGTCCTCTCCTTCTTCGTGCCGAAGATATTCACCTCCATCGCCTTCGACTCCGGCGGCGTGGCCTCGGGGCCCATGACGGCCACCTTTCTGCTGCCCTTCGCCATGGGGGCCTGCGAGGCGCTGGGGGGAAACATCGTCACCGACGCCTTCGGCGTGGTGGCCATGGTGGCCATGACGCCGCTTCTGACCATCCAGCTCCTGGGCCTTGCGTACCAGTGGAAGCTGAACAAGGCGAAGCTGGCCCAGGCGGCGGAGGACGAGGAGATTATCGACCTTGCGTATTGAGAGAGGAGGACCGCCCATGGACAGAGCCGTTCTCATGATTGTCATTACGGACCGGAGCCGGGGCGGGGAGTTCGCCGCCTGGTTCCAGGCCCAGGGGGCCACGCTGGTGCTGTCGGCCCTGGGACAGGGCACCGCCGCCACGGAGGTGCTGGATTACCTGGGCCTGGAGGCCACGGAGAAGGCCGTGCTGCTGCTGGCGGCCCCCCGGTCCGCCCGCCTTGTGCGCAGGGCGGCCCGGGAGCTGTGGCTGGACGTGCCGGGACAGGGGATTTTGATGGCCGTGCCCATTTCCAGCGTCGGCGGGGCCAGGGCCAAGGACTATCTGCTGTCATGGCAGGCGGAGGAGGACGACATGGAAAAAGAGATTACCCACGAGCTCATCGTGGTCATCGCCAACCGGGGCCACACCGACCAGGTGATGGACGCCGCCCGCTCCGCCGGAGCCGCCGGAGGCACCACCATCCACGCCAAGGGCACGGGGACGGAGCTGGCGCGGAAGTTCCTGGGCGTGTCCCTGGCGGCGGAAAAGGAAATCGTGTTCATCCTGGCGAAGGAGGCGGACCGAAAGCCCATTATGAAGGCCGTCATGACCCAGGCGGGAATGCACACGAAGGCCCAGGCCGTGGTGTTCTCCCTGCCGGTAACGGATCTTGCGGGGCTGCGGCTGCTGGAGGAGGAGGGAGAGTCCTGACGGACAAACGCCCGGGACCTCCGCCCGCCGCCCCGTCCAAAAATCTGAGCTTACCCCGCAATTATTTCAAAGCTTTTCGCCAAAATATAGTATATACCGCCTTGTGTCTGCTGCTGGTACAGATGATACTTGTCCAGATTTTTGTATAGCCCGTCAATTGGCTCACGCCAGTTTAACATATCGTGTTCGTCATCCGCGTCATAGCTGTAGTCTCCGTGGTATAAAAAGCCGTCCAAACGGTTTCTGAATATTTTCTCAACTATTTCCTTCTTCTTTTCCTCCTGAAACACCTCATAAAATCCGCATAGCTCCGCACCAATGCAATTATCAAAAAGATTTACCTCAAAATCTATGGAAGCGGCTTCACGAAAAATCACTTTTGCTTTAACCGGAGATTCATCGCCATCATAATCATAGTACCGAATATCGAATTCAACCGTGCTGTTCATACATTCAGGCCTTAGCTTCAAATTCACCAATGAGCCGTCAAATGTTTTTATCAGCAATTTCGAGGCTGCGCCATTCATCAATTATGAACCTCCCTATGGATAAGCCCTGAGGCGCACGCGCCTTTCCGTCCGCCCCCGTCACTCCGCCGGCCCGGACAGCAGCCACAGCGGCGCGCCGTTATGGCGGCTGGGGGACAGCTCCTCCAGAACCAGGGACAGGTCCCAGGGGATGAGGCTCCGGTCCCGGCTGGCGGGGTCCGCCACCAGAATCTCCCCGCCCAGCGTCGTGCCCCGCAGGAGGATGAAGTGCCCCCCCTTGGTAAAGTGCCCCTTGCCCATCAGGGCCACGGCCACGTCCCCGGTGGAGAGGCGCAGGTACAGCTCGTCCTCCTCCAGGCTCCCCAAATCCACGGACTCGCACTCCAGTCCGTAGGCTTCCGCCACCCCTTGGACTATGGAGAGGTAGGAGCCGTGGCTTTTGCACCAATAGCCCTGCCTGACGCACAGGGCGGCCATGTCCGCCGGGTCCACCCGCTCCCCCGTCAGGGACGAGACCGCCATGGCCATGGCGGTGGGGCCGCAGCCGTGGGTGGACAGGGGGTCGGAGCCGTACTTCTGCTCCGCCCGGGACTCGTCGGTCTGGTTAAAGTAGACCACGTCTATCCCGCCGCCGGTGAGGATTTCCTGCCCCTCCCGCAGGATGATATCGCTGATTAAGGGGTCCAGAATGTCCTTGGGCGGGGCCGCGTCCGGCTGGGCCAGGGTGGAGTCGGCCTCCGCCAGAGGCTCCGCCTGGGGAGGCGGAGCGGTAACCTCCGCCATCCAGTCCCGGAGAGCGTCCCGGGCCTCTCCGGCCCGGAACGCCAGAACGGCGGCGGCCTCCCCCGCCTTTTCCGCCGCGGCGGCCCCGGCCCGGCCCGCGGCCTCCAGGGCGCGCCCCGCCGTCCGGGCGGCCCCCCGGGCCGTCTCCCGCACCGGCTCCGTCAGCTCCTCATAGAGGGCCGGGGCGAAGAAGCGGCAGGCCGTCAGCTCCGCCGTGCCGACGCAGGCCACGGCCAGCAGCGCCACGGCGGTATACCGGACCCAGGAGGTCCTTTTTTTCTTCCCTGGGGACGGCCGCTTTTTCAGGCAGCCCAGCTCCTCCAGAGCCTGTTCCTCCGGAGAGGTCGGACGGCGCATGGCGAATCTCCTTTTAACGCTTTTCTATACTATAGCACAGGTCCCCGCCCCGCTTCAAGGGCGGGGCCTCCTTTCCGCAAGGAAAATTGAGGAAAAGGGCCGCCCCGGAAGGGCGGCCCTTTGGCGCGGGAATTATCTCCGGTAGTTCTGCATCCGCCAGACAATGGCGGAAACCTGTCCCCGGGTCAGGGTGCCCGAGGGGCGGAAGGTGCTGACGCCGTTGCTGAAATAGCCTCCCACAATGCCCGCGGCGTTCAGGGCCTGGACATACACGTCCGATGTGTCGGTGAAGGGCTTCACGCTGGAGAGGTTGTTGATGTCCAGCTTCAGCGCCCCGGCGGCCAGCTGGGCCACCTGGAGGCGGGTAATGGGCCCGCTCAGGTTCACGTTGCTGCGGGTGATGAGGCCGTCGGCCTGGGCCTTGGCAAGGTAACCGCTGAAGGTGCCGCCGCCCGGGGTGGGGGCCTGCTCGGGATAGCCCGCCGCCAGCATAATCAGCTTCAGCGCCGCGCCGTAGGTAATGGTGCTGTCGGGCCTGAAATTCCCGTCGGAATAGCCGCTGATGACGGCGGCGTCCGCCAGCTCCGTGACGTACTTATAGCACCAGGTGGCGGCGTTGACGTCCCCGAACTTCCGGTTGGAGTTCAGCACGCCCATGGAGAACACGCCCGAGGCGATGGGCACGTTGCTGGCGTTCAGGGCCACGTAGGGGATCTCCACCGGGCCGGTGTAGCCCGTCCGGGGCACGAAGCGGAGCTGGCCCAGCTGCTGGCTTCCGGTGTTGTAGCCGTAGACGGTGGAGGTGTCGGCGGGAACCGTGCCGCTGCCCACGTAGACCGCGCCCACGTTGGCGGCGGGGAGCTTCAAAAGCTGCACGCCGCTGGGCGTTACGCCGGTGGCGGAGGAGACGGCGGCCGCGATGGAGGAGGCCGGGAAGGTGACGGCGGTGTTCTTGGGCGTGGGGCCGTAGACCTCGGAAACGGCCTTGTTCGTGACGCTGATGAGGATGGCTCCCGCCGCGGACTGGCCGCCCACCCCATAGGCCGTGAAGGGGATGCTGGCGCAGTAGTTGGCGCCGGAGGGCACGTAGGTCAGCTCCGTCAGCGCGTACTCGCTGAAGGAGGCGGGGCTCATGTAGAAGTTCCGGCTGCGGTTGGACGCGGTAATCTGCTCCCGGGCGGAGGAGCCGTAGCGGCTGGCGCTGTAATAGTTATAGTACAGCGCCCCCGCGGCGGGCACGTCTCCCAGGGTGACGTACTGCAGGGAGCCGGAGGGATAGACGCTCTTGAAGAACTGGGCCAGGTCGTTGGCGTTGATCTGGACGTTGGCGCCGGTGGTGACGGCATAGCGCACGCTGCCCGTCAGGCTGGAGGTAACGGAGGCCGTGGCCGGCGTGATGACCAGGGTTCCCTCCACCTCCCGGTCATTGGAGCCGCAGGCGGTAAAGCGCAGGGTCACCTTGCCGGAGGTGAAGGAGTTGGCGGCGGCGAAGGTCAAATCGTTGATGGCGTAATCCTCCCGGCCCGCGTCGTCCTCGTCGTAGTAGAACCGCACGTCCTCCAGGCGGCTGCGGGTGAAGGAATAGGAATAGCTGGTGCCGTACCCGGCGTAGAGGGTGCCGCTGGAATCCGGGAACTCGCTGGCGCTGGGCACGTCGAAGACCACGTAGTCCAGGCTGGAGCCGGAATAGCTCTTGCGGAAGAAGTCCTCAAACTTGGTCCGGTCGAAGTTCACCGTCTTGCCGGGGGTGACGGTGCAGGCGATGTCGCCGCCGGAGCTCACCGTCAGCTTCAGCACGCCCTGCTCATAATTGTCGCTGTCGTAATAGGCCCGGAAGGGGATGCTGAGCGTGCTTCCGTTCTTGGCGGAGGCGTCGGGCCGGAAGGAGAGGCTGCTCAGGGAGTAGGTGCCGTAGCTGGCGTTGTTGTAATAGAAGCGCACCTGGTCATAGGAGAGGCTGTTCCGGGCCAGCGGGGTGTTCCCGGTGTAGAGCTTCCCGGCGAACCCGGTATAATCGCCGTCCGCCTCAAAGGCCACGTACCGCACGGTCCGGCTGTCGCCGGAGAGGGACTGGTAGGCTTTGTTGAAGTCCTCGGCGGAGAGGTTCACCGTGCCGCCGGGGGCCGCCTCATAGGAGACGGCGCTGGCCTCGGAGGAAATCCGAAGCATCAGGGTGCCTTCCTCATAGTAATCCCGGTCGTTGTCGTAGTACGCGTAGAAGGGAATGGCCAGGCTGGCCCCCTCCCTGGCGTTCCGCTGTGTCTCGAAGGTCAGATCCTCCAGCAGGTAGTCGTCCCGATCCTCCTTGTCCCTGGAGTTGTAGTAGAACCAGTTCTCATCGTGGGCCAGGTCCGCCGGGCGGAGGCGGTCCCCGTCGGCGTACAGGCTTCCGTCAAAGCTCTTATAGCCGCTGGGGGCCTCGAAGGACACGGCGTGGACGGTGTCCTTGGTCCCGGAGAGGTACTGGAAGACCTTGTTGAAGGCGGCCCGGTCCAGCTTGACGGAGCCGCCGGGGGCGGCGGTGACGGTGACGGTGTCCCGGGAGCCGTCCTTGTCAATGATAATCCGCAGGGTGCCCTCCGCCTTGTCGTCCTTGCTGTAATAGGCGGTGAAGGGGATTTCCAGGGCGTCGCCGTCCTTGGCGGAGGAGTCCGCCAGGAAAATCAGATCGTCGATGGCGTAATCGCCGTAGTCGTCGTCCTTGTAGTAGAAGCTGGCCCGGCTCAGCTCCCGCTGGGTAAAGTTCGACTTGCCCAGCACCCGGATTTTGCCGGAGAAGCCGGTGTAATCGTCGTCGGGGTCCAGCTCCACCCACTTGATTTCATCGTTATAGCCGCTCAGGCTCTGGTAGGCCTTGTTGAAATCCGCCCGGCTGAACGCCACGGAACCGCCCGGGGCCGCCCGGTAGGTCACGTCGCCCTCCTCGCCGTCCTTGTCGATGATGATGCGCAGGGTTCCCTCGCACTCGTCGCTGGCTCCCACAATCTCAAAGGGGATGGCAAGCTCCTTGCCGTCCTTGGCGCTTTTATCCGCCTGGAAGCTCAGGGTGCTGAGGGCATAATCGCCCTCGCTCTTGTCGGCAAAGTAGAACTCCAGGTCCTCCAGCTTGTCCCGGTTCAAGTCCGTACTGCTTCTGCGGAGGGTGCCGGGGAAGCTGGTATAGTCCTTCTCGGGGTAGAAGTACACGCTCAGGGGCGCTTTCTTGGTGTCGCAGAGCTTCTTGAAAACGTCCTCAAACCTGGAAACCTTCAGGTTTGCCTTGCTTCCGGGGGCCACCCGGAGAACGATTTCACCGGAGGAGGCGGAAGTAGAATAAACCGCATAATAAGTGGTATTGGTGGAGACAGCTTTTGTGGGGGCAACAAGGGTCTGCCCTGTGTAAAGGGCCTTTGTCCCCGGGTTGGAGGTGGTCCAGCCTTTGAACGTATATCCCTTGCCGGAACCGGGATAGACAGGAGTTCCAGGATTACTCGGGCTGCCGTTGGGGGCGACGCTCTGGCGGCTGTACTCCTTGGAACCGTTCATGAAGGTGACCGTGACCGTCGGGACGGAGCTGATTTGAAGACCGCAGCGGGTACATTTGCCGGTAGTACTGTTTACAGAGTGATTCAACGGAGAGATGGATTCCGTCCGAGTTGTTCTGCATCTGCTGCAGGTGTAGGTTCGCTCACCCGCTTCTGTACAACTGGCGTTTTTCGTCACCACTCCGCTGTTCCAGCTATGACCGATGGCCTCAACAGACAGTTCTTGTGTGCCGCCGCACTTAGAACAGGTTTGGCGCTGTTTACCTGGACTGGTACAGGTTGCAGTGGAGTTCCCACTATTGGTCCATATGTGATCTCCTGTAGGAGGGCTGACCTGTTTGTCCACGTAACCGCAGACCTTGCAGGTACTGGTTTTTACGCCCTCTTTGCCGCAGGTCGCAGTGTCGGCCACATTGTAGTCATGTATCCCTGTAGCTTTAAGCGTTTTTGTCGTCGTATCAGGAACGCCGCATTTTGTGCATGTACGAATCTCTTTTCCTTCATTGGTGCAAGTGGGGGCCTTTGAAACTTTCCAGTCTCCCCACGAGTGCTCACAATCCGCCAGCGCGGCGGGCATGGCTCCCACCGTCAAAATCAGCGCCAGCAAAAACGCCGGCAGTTTTTTCTTCCAGAAACTGTTCATAAAGGTTACCTCCGTGCCTGCCGAAAATTGGGTGTTTCGCATTCGATATCACTGCTCTTTATACCATAGCGGAAAGCCCCTTTCAAATCATGAACAAACTGTGAATAAGCGGCAACATTTTGGTATCATTTCCGAAAAACGGCCTCCGCCGCCCGGACTTTTCCGTCGAATTCTGCCGTTTCATCCTTTAAAAAAGTTTCTCTTTACAAATAAATTCCCCTCCTATATAATACATGGGCTGGGAAATCTGTAAGGATGGAGAATTTGCCATGGCTTTGATTGAGTACGACGCTTATAAGCAGAAGCTCCGGGACCTGAAGCCGGAGCTGGATGAGCTTTCCGCCGCCCTGGACATGGACGCGGCCCGGCAGGAGGCCGCCCGCCTGGAGGACGAGACCGCCCAGGACGGGTTCTGGAACGATTTGGAGCGCTCCCAGAAGGTCCAGCAGCGGCTCAAGCAGCTCCAGAACAAAATCGCCCGGCAGGAAAAGCTCCTCTCCGCCTGGGAAGACCTGACGGCCCTCTGCGAGATGGGTCAGGAGGCCGACGACGGCGAAATCCTGGAGGAGCTGAAGGCCGAGTTTGCCGCCCTGGAGGCCCGGGCCGCCGAGAGCCGGATGGCCACCCTCCTCTCCGGGGAGTACGACGGCTGCAACGCCATTTTGCAGTTCCACGCCGGGGCGGGAGGCACCGAGGCCCAGGACTGGGCCCAGATGCTTTACCGCATGTACACCCGCTGGGTGGAGCGGAAGGGCTTTACCTATAAAATTCTGGACTATGAGGACGGGGACGAGGCCGGAATCAAGTCCGCCGCCATTTCCATCGAGGGGGAGAACGCCTACGGCCTCCTCAAAAGTGAAAACGGCGTTCACCGCCTGGTCCGGGTCTCCCCCTTCGACGCCAACGCCCGGCGGCAGACCTCCTTCGCCGCCGTGGAGGTCATGCCGGAGCTGGAGAACGACGAGTCCATCGAGATTCGGGACGAGGATATCGAGATGCAGGTCTACCGGGCCAGCGGCGCGGGCGGCCAGCACGTCAACAAGACCTCCTCCGCCGTCCGCCTTATCCACAAGCCCACGGGCATCGTGGTGGCCTCCCAGCAGGAGCGGAGCCAGTTCCAGAACAAGGACAACTGCATGAAGATGCTCCGGGCCAAGCTGCTGGAGCTGAAGGCCCAGCAGCACGCGGAGAAGATTTCCGACATCAAGGGCGTGCAGATGAAAATTGAGTGGGGCAGCCAGATCCGCTCTTACGTCTTCATGCCCTACCAGATGGTGAAGGACACCCGGACGGCCTATGAGACCTCCAACATCGACGGCGTGATGGACGGGGACCTGGACGGCTTTTTAAACGCCTATCTGACCCAGCTGGCAACGGGAGAGCTGAAGAAATGACTCCCTTTGGATTCGCGGCGGCCAAGGGCGGCGCGGTCCCGGCGCTTCCCCCGCCGCCCAACGCCCCGCCGGAGGCGTGATAAGCCAACCCCAGCCTCTCAAAAAGGCGCGGCTAACGCCGCGTCCTTTTTCCGCGAGCTTCCGTATATACAGAAAGGAATTTACACATGAAAGACAACAAACTGCAATCGCGCTCTCCCGGCCCGGCCCCCCAGGAGAACAAGATGGGCACCATGGCCATCGCCCCGCTGCTGGCGGGCATGGCGGTGCCCATGATGATTTCCATGCTGGTCCAGGCCCTTTACAACGTGGTGGACAGCATTTTCGTGGCCAGAATCAGCCAGGACGCGCTGAACGCCGTGTCCCTGGCCTTTCCCCTCCAGAACCTGATGATAGCCGTGGGCGGCGGCACCGGCGTGGGCATGAACGCCCTGCTGTCCCGCTCCCTGGGGGAAAAGAAGCAGGAGCAGGCGGACCAGGCCGCCAACACCGGCATCTTCGTCTTCCTCCTCAGCGCCGTCATCTTCGGCGTGTGCGGCGTGCTGCTGGCCCGGCCCTTCTTCCTGGCCCAGACGGACATCAAGCCCATCGTGGACTACGGCACGGACTACGCCCGCATCTGCCTGGGGCTGTCCATCGGCATTTTCAGCCAGTTCTGCTTCGAGCGGCTCCTCCAGTCCACGGGGCGGACGGTGTACTCCATGATTACCCAGCTCATCGGCGCGGTCATCAACATCATCCTCGACCCCATTCTGATTTTCGGCCTGTTCGGCTTCCCCCGGCTGGAGGTGGCGGGAGCCGCCGTGGCCACCGTCTTCGGGCAGATTGTGGCCGCCCTCATCGGGCTGTGGATGAACCTGCGGTTCAACAAGGACATCCACATCCGCCTGCGCTCCATCCGGCTGGACCGGGCCGCGGCGCGGGAAATCTACCGGGTGGGCGTGCCCTCCATCATCATGCAGTCCATCGGCTCCGTCATGGTCTTTGGCATGAACAAGATTCTCATGGGCTTCACGGACACGGCCACGGCGGTCTTCGGGGCCTATTTCAAGCTCCAGAGCTTCATCTTCATGCCGGTCTTCGGCCTGAACAACGGCATGGTGCCCATCATTTCCTACAACTACGGCGCGGCCCGGCTGGACCGGGTCCGGCAGACCTTCCGGCTCACCGCCATCGTGGCCACGGTCATCATGGTGGCCGGCTGCGCCGCCTTCAATCTGATTCCGGGGCTCCTGCTGGGCTTCTTTAACCCCTCGGCGGAGATGCTGTCCATCGGAACCGTGGCCCTGCGGGTTATCAGCTTCTCCTTCCTGCTGGCGGGCTTCGACATCATCGCCGGGTCCGTCTGCCAGGCCATCGGCAACCCGGTCCACACGCTGGTCTGCTCCGTCTGCCGCCAGCTGGTGGCGCTGCTGCCGGCGGCGTGGCTGCTGGCCCGGACGGGGATTCTGGACCTGGTTTGGTTCTGCTTCCCCATCTCGGAGCTGGTGTCCCTGGTACTGAGCATCATCTTCCTCCGCAAAACCATGAAGGCGGCGGAGGCCAAAATCGCGGCCCTTGGGGCCTGAGAAGGAAAGGGGAGGCTTTATGGAAGCCATCATCACCCAGCTGGCCCGGGAGCTGGGCCAGCCCGCCAAATACGTGGAGAACGTGGTCCGGCTGCTGGACGGGGGGAATACCATCCCCTTCATCGCCCGCTACCGCAAGGAGCTCCACGGGGCCATGGACGACACCACCCTGCGGAGCCTGGAGGAGCGGCTGAACTACCTCCGGGGCCTCCAGGAGCGGCGGGAAACCGTCAAGAACGCCATCGCCGAGCAGGGCAAGCTGACGGAGGAGCTTTCATGCGCCATTGACGGCGCGGCCACCCTGGCGGAGGTGGAGGACCTGTACCGCCCCTATAAGCAGAAGCGCCGGACCCGGGCCACGGCGGCCCGGGAGAAGGGCCTGGCCCCCCTGGCGGAGCTTCTTTTCGCCCAGGGGCCGGACTGCCCGGACCCGCTGGAGGAGGCGGCGAAGTATGTGGACCCGGAAAAGGGCGTGGAAACGGCGGAGGAGGCCCTGGCCGGGGCCTCCGACATTGTGGCGGAGCTCCTCAGCGACGACGCGGAGCTCCGGAAGGCCCTCCGGGCGCTGCTGGCGAAAAACGGGAAGCTCCGCAGCGGGGCCGCCGTGGAGGAGGACAGCGTCTACCGGCTGTATTACGATTTCACCCAGCCCCTCTCCCGGATGCAGGGCCACCAGGTCCTTGCCGTCAACCGGGGGGAGAAGGAGGGAAAGCTGAAGGTCGGCCTGGAGCTGGACCGGGAGCTGGCCCTGCGGACCCTGCGCCGCCGGGTGGTGGTTCCGGGAAGCCGCGCCATGGAGTTTGTCAAGGCCGCGGCGGAGGACGCCTATGACCGCCTGATTTTCCCCTCCCTGGAGCGGGAATGCCGCTCCGCCCTCACGGAAGAGGCCAGCGAGGGGGCCGTCGGCCAGTTCGCCCTGAACCTCAAGCCCCTTTTGATGCAGCCGCCGGTAAAGGGGAAGGTGACCATGGGCCTGGACCCGGGCTACCGCATGGGCTGCAAGGTGGCCGTGGTGGACGGCACCGGGAAGGTGCTGGACACCGCCGTGGTCTATCCCACCTACGGCGAGCGGCAGAAGAAGGAGGCCATCGCCGCCCTGGCAAAGCTCATTCAAACCCACGGCGTGGAGCACATCGCCATCGGCAACGGCACCGCCAGCCGGGAGACGGAGCAGATGGCGGTGGAGCTGATCCGCCAGGTAAGCGGGGCCGGGGCCAGCGTCAGCTACATGATTGTCTCCGAGGCCGGGGCCTCCGTCTACTCCGCCAGCCCCCTGGCGGCGGAGGAGTTCCCGGAGTACGACGTGAACCTCCGCTCCGCCGTGTCCATCGCCCGGCGGCTCCAGGACCCCCTGGCGGAGCTGGTGAAAATCGACCCCAAGGCCATCGGCGTGGGGCAGTACCAGCACGACTGCCCCCAAAAGCGGCTGGACGAGGCCCTGAACGGCGTGGTGGAGGACTGCGTCAACGCCGTGGGCGTGGACGTGAACACGGCTTCGCCGTCCCTGCTTCAGCGGGTCTCCGGCCTGACGGCGGCCACGGCGAAGAACATCGTGGCCTACCGGGAGGCCAACGGCCCCTTCACCGCCCGGAAGCAGCTTTTGAAGGTCCCCAAGCTGGGGCCCAGGGCCTTTGAGCAGTGCGCGGGCTTCCTGCGGGTGCCGGAGAGCGGCCTCGTGCTGGACAACACCGCCGTCCACCCGGAGAGCTACGGCGCGGCGGAAAAGCTGCTGGCGCTGACGGGCCACAGCCTTGCCGACGTGAAGGAGGGAAAGCTCCAGAACCTTCCCGCCCAGGTGTCCGCCTACGGCGAGGAACGGGCGGCGGCGGACGCGGGCGTGGGCGTGCCGACCCTGCGGGACGTGGTGTCGGAGCTGATGAAGCCCGGCCGGGACGTGCGGGACGACCTGCCCAAGCCGGTGCTGCGGACGGACGTGCTGGATATCAAGGATTTGAAGCCCGGCATGGTGCTGACAGGGACGGTGCGGAACGTCATCGACTTCGGCGTCTTTGTGGACGTCGGCGTGCACCAGGACGGGCTGGTCCACATCTCCCAGGTGGCGGACCGCTTCATCAAGCACCCCTCCGAGGTGGTGTCCGTGGGGGACGTGGTGAAGGTGGCGGTGCTGGAAGTGGACGAGAAGAAGAAGCGCATCTCTCTGTCCATGCGCCAGGCAAAATAAAAAGCCGCCGCCCGGCGGAGCAGAAAAAGACCTGCCGTTTTCACGGCAGGTCTTCTTCATGGGCGTTATAGCAGGGTGTACAGAATCTTCGCCATCTGCCCCCGGGTAATGCTGGCCTGGGGGCGGAAGCTGCCGTCGGCGTAGCCGCCGAGTATCCCCTGGGCCGCCATGGTGCGGATGTAGAAGGAGGCGTATCCGGGAATCTGGGCCGCGTCGGTGAAGCTCAGCTCCGCCAGGGCGAAGCCCTTCTCCTGACTGCGGCCGATCATGGCCGCAGCCTGGGCCCGGGTCAGGTTCCCGGCGGGGTTGAAGATCAGCTTCCCGTCCTTGCCCTGGGCTCCGGTGACGACGCCTTCGGCGTACAGGGCCCGGACGGCGGGAAGGGCGTGCTCCGGAATCTGATCCAGGTCCGCGAAGGGCAGGACCACCCCCGCGTACTTCGCCGGGTCCAGCCCCAGGGCGTTGTAGAGCATTACGGAGAAGTCCAGCCGGGTCAGCAGGTCGTCGGGCCGGAAGGTGCCGTCGGCATAGCCCCTGGAGATGCCGCGGTTGTACAGGTAGTCGCAGTAGTCCGCCCCCCAGTAGTCCGCCGTGTCGGTGAACTTATGCTCCACGCCGAAGGCCGGCGTGTCCACGGAGGCCCTGCCGATGTTGCCGGAGGCGTCCCTGGCCGTGACGGTGAGCCGGCCCATCTCCTGGCTCTCCCCGGGACCGGGGAGGGCCGCGGTAAAGCGGCCTGTGGCGGGATCGTACTCGCCCAGGGGCGAGCCGTCCCAGGTAATGCGCACGGCCTCCGCCGGGAGGACGCCGTCCACCTCGTCAGCGACGGAGCCGGAGACGGTCCAGCTCTCCTGGTCCAGCTCCGCCGTAACCACCGGCGGGGCGTTGTCCACGATGCCGTCAAAGGAAGCCACCACCTGGTCCAGGTAAATCGTGCCCTTACCCGTGCCGCTGATTTCCAGGCCCCGGAGGACCGTGCCCGGGACAAGGCCCGTCACGGAGGCCTGCTTCCACCCGGACACGTCCAGGGTGGTCAGGGGCAGGACCTGAACCTCCCCGTCTCCGACGCTGTAAAGGAGGGAGAGGATATTGCCGGAGCCGTTGCTGTTCACCCACAGGTTCAGCCCGGTATAGGGGGCTTTCAGCGCGGCGGGCTGGGCCGTGGCGTTCCACCGGGCCGGGCCCTCGGCAAGGTCATACTCCAGCCTGCCGGAGCCCCTGCCCATGCGGACGTAGTTCCCGTCCCGGTTGAGGCTGAAGGAGGCCCTCTCCCCGGAGCCCCGGAAGATGGTGGTTTCGCCCTCGAAGTCCTCCAGCGTCTCCAGATGGCTGGTGGAGACCGTCACGCTGATGGACGCGCTCTGCGTCCCGGCGGAAACGGTAATCCTCCCCGTTCCCAGGCCCCCGGCGGTAAAGAGGCCCGTCCCGTCGATCTCCCCGATATCCCCCTCCAGGGTCCAGGTAAAGGCCGCCGGGTCCGCCTTGAGGGGCAGGTGCTTATAGGCGGCGGAGCCGTGGAGCTGGACGGCGGTCCCGGGGGCGGCGCTCAGCTCGGTAATAATGGCGTTCTGCTGGTCCCGCACCGCCACGGCGTCCGGGGCGGTGACGGCGTGAACCACGGTGGAGCCCCGCCCGCCGCCGCCCTCGGCGGTGACGGTGATATCCCCGCCCTCCAGCGGCGTAACCAGCACATTGCCCTCCAGGCTCCCGGCCGTGGCGGAAAGCTCATAGCGCTGGTTCATGGGGATGAAATTCGTGTCCACAGCGGCGGCGGAAATCTCGGTGCTGCTGCCCGCCAGGACGTAGTCGCTGCCGGCGCTGACATAGAAGTGGCTCAGCTCTCCGGTGGGCCGGCTGGAGGCCACCAGGAAAACCTGGTTGGACACGGAGCGTTCCACCCGGTCGGAGGGGGAGTTGATCCGCCCGGCCGCGGTGTCCGTGGGCCTGGTGGCCGTCAGGGTGGTGGATCCGCCGCCGTCCAGGCACAGCGCGGTGACGCAGCCCAGCTCAATGAGCCGGCGGGCCACCTGCTCCATCGTCGCGCCGATGGAATGCCCGGCCTTCCGGCCGTCGATGGTGTAGAAGATCAGGCTCCCGTCGCGGCGCTGGCCCACGGCGGTCCGGGGGGCCGCCCCGCTGGGGAGGCCCGGGGCCACGGCCCCGTTCTCCACCAGGGAGTAAAGGCTTCCCACGGCGTAGCGCACGTCCTCCCAGCCGTAAGCGGCGGGGGTGACGGACACGCTGATTTCGGTTCCGGCGGGGATGGAGCGGAGGGCGCTCAGCGTCTCCTCCCCGGCCTGGACGTTGGCGGTGAGGACCGCCTGATGGGGCTCCAGCACGGGGGAGGGCTCTCCCTCCGCCACCCGCTCCACCACCAGAGCGGTGGTCCCGCCCAGGGCGAAGCCCCCCTCCCGCACGGAGCAGATCACGTCCACGCCGGGCTGGGTGCTGCCGGTGGTGCGGGCGGCGTTGAAATCGTAGGTGTAGAGGAACACGCCCTTGTCCGTCCGGGCCTTATTGAAGGCGGCGACCGCCAGGGACATGTCCGTTACCAGTCCCGTGCCGTCGGTCAGGGGGTTCCCCAGCCCGTCGTACAGGGGCTCCCCCTCCCCGTCATAGAGGGGCTCCCCGGTGCCGTCCTGGGCGGTATAGGAGGCGGTGATGGAGAGACCGGGCCTGCCCAGGACGGCGGTGCCGTCGGCGCGGAAGCCGATGGCGTAAAAGCCCCCGTCGCTGGAGCGGAGCCGCCCCTCCGTGACCACCATGCCGATGGGCAGGCCGTTGTTCACGTTGTAAAAGTCGCCGTTGATTCCGGCCACCACCCGCCAGCCCTGCTCCTCCAGGGCCCTGGCGGTGTTGGAGACGGAGCTGCGGTCCGTCAGGGCCCCGCCGTAGGTGACGATGGGGGTGACGGAATCGTTGGGGACGTATGTAATCAGGTTCTCCGTCCGGTAATCGGAGCTGGCGCTGCTCCAGAAAACGTTGGTGGAAAGCTGAGTCCCCTGGTTCAGCAGGGTGTCCGCGGCGGTGAGGTCGTCCCCCATGGCCTCCGAGGCCAGGGCCGGAAGCGCCAGCGCCGCCAGCAGGGAAAAGCTCAAAAGCAGGGAAAGCGCTCTGGGAAAGATTTGTTTCATAGAGGTCCTCCATCTTGTACAGGGTCAGTCGAACATCTTTCACCATAGCACAAACCTGGAAGAAAGTAAATGACAATTCGTGAACAAAATCCGGCGGCCTTCCCTGGATTTTCCAGGCTGGACAAACCGCCGCGCCCGCGCTATGATAGGGGCAGAACGAGAAAAGGAGGTCCGCCCATGACCGTCTCCGTGGACGCCGGCCGCTGCATTGCCTGCGGCATGTGCGCTTACGCCGCGCCGGAGGTCTTCCGCATTTCCGGAAGCGCCTCCACCGTCATCGCCCAGCCGGAGGGGAAGAATCCCCGGGTCCGGGACGCCGCCAACGGCTGCCCGGTGAACGCGATTTCCATTTGCAAATGAGGATGAAAAAGCCCCGCCTTGCGGCGGGGCTTTCGCGTTTTTCCCGGATATCGGCCGTCAGAACTGGGGGAGGTTTTTCACCGCCGCCGCGCAGCGGGGGCAGAGGGCGGGGTGGTCCGGGTCGGAGCCCACGGAGGGCAGCACCTTCCAGCACCGTTCGCACTTCTCCCCCTGGGCGGGGGCGACGTCCACCTTCAGCACGTTCATAGCGCTCTTTTGCAGCTCCGCCTGGGAGACGATGAAGACGTCCGCCAGCGCCTCCGCCGTCATGCCGTCCAGGGCCGTTTCGGACGCGGGCACGGTGAGAACAATCTTCGCCTCTAGGCTCTTGCCGATCTTCTTCCCGCTCCGGGCGGACTCCAGGGCGCTGTTCACCACATCCCGGAGCTTCATGATGGTGTTCCACCGCTCCATGGCGGCGGCGTCCAGGGCGTAGTCCAAGAAGGGCTTGTGCATGTCGTTAAAGAGGATGTTCCGGGGGGCGTCTCCCTCCCGGTGGGGCATGGCCTGCCAGATCTCGTCGCAGGTGAAGCACAGGATGGGGGCCATGATGCGGGTCATGGTATCCAGAATTAGGTACAGGGCGCTCTGGGCGCTCCGGCGGAGGCGGCCCTCCTTCTCGTCGCAGTAGAGCCGGTCCTTAATCACGTCCAGGTAGAAGTTGGACATCTCCACCACGCAGAAGTCGTTGACGGCGTGGGTGGCGGCCAGGAACTCATACTCGTCGTAGGCGGCGAAGCACTTTTCAATCAGCCCGTTCAGCCGCGTGACGGCCCAGCGGTCCAGCTCCTCCATTTCGCCGGGGGCGGCGAGCCGGTTGGGCTCGAAGCCGTCCAGGTTCCCCAGGCAGTACCGGGCGGTGTTGCGGAATTTGAGGTAAATCTGGCTGAGCTGCTTGAAAATCTCATGAGAGCAGCGCACGTCGGCGTGGTAGTCCGTGTTCGCGGCCCAGAGGCGCAGGATATCCGCGCCGTACTTGTCGATGACTTCGGCGGGGTCCATGCCGTTTCCGGCGGATTTGTGCATGGCCTTGCCCTCGCCGTCCACGGTCCAGCCGTGGGTGACGCACTCCTTGAAGGGCGCGCCCTTGCCGAAGGCGCCCACGGCGGTGAGCAGGGAGCTCTGGAACCAGCCCCGGTACTGGTCCAGGCCCTCCATATAAACCGTGGCGGGCCAGAAGCCCTGGTCCTTCTGCATAGAGGCGAAGTGGGTGGACCCCGAGTCGAACCAGCCGTCCAGGGTGTCCGTCTCCTTCTCAAAGCCGCCCCTGGCCCCGCAGTGGGGGCAGGCGAAGCCGGCGGGGAGAATCTCCTCCGCCTCCTTGGCGAACCAGGCGTTGGAGCCCTCCGCCGCGAACAGGCCGGAAATGGCGGAAATGGTCTCGTCCGTCACCACGGGCCTGCCGCAGTCCTTGCAGTAGACCACGGGGATGGGCAGGCCCCAGCGGCGCTGGCGGCTGATGCACCAGTCGGAGCGCTCCCGAATCATGGACTTCATCCGGTCGATGCCCCACTTGGGCACCCAGCGGACGGCGTCGGCGGCGGCCACCGCCTGCTCCTTAAAGGAGTCCACGGAGCAGAACCACTGGGGCGTGGCCCGGAAGATGATGGGGCTCTTGCAGCGCCAGCAGTGGGGATAGCTGTGGACGATGTCCTCCGAGGCAAAGAGCATGCCGCTCTCCCTCATATCCGCCAGAATGACGGGGTTACTTTCGTCGGTGGTCATGCCGGCGTACTTCCCGGCGTAGTCCGTGTGCCGGCCCTGGTCGTCCACGGGGACCACCATCTCCATGCCGTAGCGGCGGCAGGTCTGGTAGTCGTCCGCGCCGAAGCCCGGGGCGGTGTGGACGCAGCCGGTGCCGCTGTCCATGGTGACGTAGTCCGCCAGCAGCAGGCGGGAGGTCTTGGGCAGGAAGGGGTGGTCCGCCAGCATGTTCTCAAAGAAGCTGCCCGGATGGGTCTCCGCAATCTCCCAGGAATCGAAGCCGCCCAGACCCATGACCTTCTCCGCCAGGGCCTCCGCCATGATATAGTGCCCGCCGTCGGGGGCCTTCACCACGGCGTAGCTCTCGGCGGGGTGAAGGGCGATGGCCAGGTTCCCCGGCAGGGTCCAGATGGTGGTGGTCCAGA
>CATLJA010000021.1 GCA_949959305.1 uncultured Oscillibacter sp. | reverse complement strand
GGTTTCCCCAAACTGCTCCACAGCGTTCTGGGTAAACAGTCCGATGATCTGCACCTTGATTTCCTGCCCGGTAAAGCCCTGATCTTCCACGCTATATCTGTGGGCGGTAAGATAGTCCCCAATCTTCAGCTCGTTCCGCTCTGCCAAGTCCTGGCTGATGATCGCTACATGGGTATCGTCGGTGGAGATATGCCGTCCCTCTGCCAGCGTCAGTGTTCCGGTGGTGAAAAGTTCATCATCCTCCGTGTTGCAGACGCCCAGCGTCTTTGTGTAGCCCCGATACTTTGCGTCAATCGAGACCGTTCCGGGAAATAGGGAAAGCCCATCAAACGGCAGAAGATTATCCTGCCTTGCGCTGCAATGCTTGACCCCGGAAACGCTTTTGATGGCGGCGATGTTCTCCGGGGTGAATTGTACGATAGAATACATGAGAAAACTGCTTGTTGTTTTGCCGGTTTCCTCGTCCACGACCTCTTTGACGGGTTCTTTCACTACATAGGGACTATTGCTCCAATTCACAAAAACGTCAAATTTACCGCCCAAGCTCTGCCGCAGGTCAAGCTGCGCGGCCTCCGACGCTTTCCAAATGGAAAGGCCCGTCAAAACAAAGGTTGCCATAATCAGCAGGATAGCGAACAGGAGAATGGTTTTCCCCCGTTTTCGTGTGACGTATAAAAGCGCCCTTTTGAAAATGTTCATGGTTGATACCTCCATATCGTCATGCTGTTCTTCCGAACGCACTCGCAGAATAGCACCCCAATGTGGAATGGGTATGAAACGTATATGGAATTTAGGCAGAAATGAAAAACTCCCCGGCTGGGGAGTTTTCCGCATTTATAGTTGAATGGTAAAACACATCCCAGGCGGGGATTTCATCGGCTTAAAAGAATAGGGAACGTCCATAGAGGTCAAAAGCGTGTCCACGATATAGAGGCCCAGGCCATTGCCCCCGCTCTCCCGGCTCCGGGAGAAGTCGGGACGGTAGAACGGCTCAAACAGGCAGCGGATTTCATTGTCAGGGATAGGGACACATCCGTTTTCAATGATTAGACGGTTTTCATCCATATAGACAGCAACGGTTTTCCCGGCCTCTGTATAGGCGACAGCATTTGCGAGGACATTAGACACCGCCTTACTGAACGGGCCGACAGACAGCACAGCGGGAAACTGTTCCGGCAGGTCAAGAGAGAACGTGATTTGATGTGCCGCCGCAATCAGTTGATAGGGTTCACACAGTTCCGCCAGCAGTTCAGACACATCAACCTGTTTGGGCGGTTCAGCGGTCAAATTCAGCTTGGAGGTTTCCAGAATTTCATGTATCATCCCGGAAAGCTGCTCGACCATTTCCTTGCACTCTGGCAGGTAGGTGGCGTAGTCCTGATATTTTCCAACACCTAAAATCATGTTTTCCAGGGTGGCGTTCAGCGCGGTTACAGGTGTTTTCAGTTCATGGGACGCTGCCCGCAGAAAGTCTACCTTGGCCCGCTCCATATCCCGCACAGCGTCCTTTTCCCGCTCTAAATGTTCAATGGTGAACAGCAGATTAGAATATAAATCGTTGACATTCTGCGCCAGCGTACCAATTTCATCCTTTGTATGGATAGAGCAGCTTGCTCCGTGGTCTAATTTCATCATCTGCTCGGTTGACGCAGAAATCTTTTTGATAGGGTCGGCAATCGCTTTGGAAAACAGGAGTGAGCAAACAACGGAAATCAGCAGGGAACAGCTTAACGTGATGGGCAGGGCCTTTTCGACTGCCTCAGTCACAAATTGCTCTTGCCTGATGCTGATAACAACATCGTCCGGGGTACTCACCGCAAGCTGCATCCGTGGAGCAAGCAGATAGATCAGCCCATGTGTGACAACAACGACAAAGAGCATGATAGCCAAGGTGTAGAGGAATATTTTCGGAAACAATTTTAATCGTTTCATGGCTGCACCTCATATTTGTAGCCGATGCCCTTAACTGTCACGATACAGTCAAGCCGCAGCTTTTTCCGCAGATTTTTGATGTAGGTGTCTACGGTTCGGTCGATGATTGGATAGTCAGCGCCCCACAGCTCGTCCAAAATCTGCGAGCGGGTCAGCACCAGCCCCCTATGTTCCACCAATAGCCGGAGTAAATCAATTTCCTTGGGCATGATGTCAATTTTCCCGGCGCTGTCGCTGGCGGTGTAGCCGGAGAAATCAACAGTCACATCGCCAAAGGTTATAGTTTGGGGCAACGGGGCCTGTCCGCTTCGCCGCAGGAGAGCGGTAATCCGCTTCCCCAGCAATACCATAGAAAAGGGCTTTGTTATGTAATCGTCAGCCTGCTCGTCAAAACTTCTGACTTGGGTATACTCGTCCTCAATGGCCGTAAGCATCAAAACGGGCGTCGTGCTTGTCCGCCGTATCTCATGCAGAATAGACAGACCGCTGACGCGGGGCAGCATAATGTCCAACACAACAAGGTCAATACCGTTCTCACGGAAAAGCTGTAACGCCTCCCCGCCGTCATAAGCTGGAACAACCTTGTGGCCCGCAGGCTTTAGATATTCACAAATCGCGTCGGTGGTCTTGCGGTCGTCCTCAACAATCAGTAATGTTGCCATTAGCTCGCCTCCTTTGGGAATAGTGTAACACGGGAATGTGGAATGGATATGAAATGATAGTAAACTTTGTTTCTCCCGTTGTAAAATTAAGGGGAACGCTATCAGAGCAAGCATAGGGAGTGTGGCCACACTCCCGAAAAACGGCCAAATCCGCCCCCTGCCGGGCCATGTCCGTTTTGCTTGTTGGGATAGTCCCAAACCCTTAGTATCCATTTCAAAAGTGAGACGTGAATTTTTTGTAAATTCATACTGTGCTACAGGTACCGGAATTGACAAAAGCTGGCTTAACTGCTACAATAAAATTACCTTATACATTTGGTTTAAGGGAAGATGATTGTTGTCAACACCTCCAATGAGATTTCTACGGATATTTCTGCAAGGTTCAGGTTGGCTGATGGTCTGCTCCGGCAGAACATCGTCGCCAGGGTGAGCATTAACAAGCTTACGTTGACATACGTCTCCAGCTTAATTGTACCACAGTTAAGCATTGCATTTAGGATAGCTGGTAATCTAAACAAGCCGCCTATAAGGTGAAAATTAAATACCACGTTTCGGTTTGTACCCGCTGGTTAAGGAATGCTATCCTCCATGCCAGCGGGTATCGGCATTCAAGAGAGAATTATGCAAGATATAGAGATTTGGCGGACATCAGAGAGAACCATCAGAAAAAGTCAAAAGTACTATGCTCATTTTGATTATCGCACGGACATTTCCAAGAGTTGGGGGTACATTTCCAACCCTCAAAATATCTGCAAACATGGCTTCTACCCTTTTATTCACTATGTTAAAGATATGAGCAAATATTCTGCAAAAAAGGGTGGGATAAAAGAGAAGCATAGAGATATTTGTTATGCCGCACATATTGATCGCTGTATTTTCCAGCTCTATAATTTTATTCTCAATGAGCGATACAACGAAGAATGCAAGCGCCTTGGGATACATGATGTTGCCGTTGCCTATCGGACAAATCTGAACAAGCAAAATAATATTGACTTTGCAAAAAGAGCTATCCAGTTTATCCGTAGAAGCCATGATTGTTATATTATGATCGGCGATTTTACGAAATTTTTTGATAATCTCGACCACGAATATCTTAAAAAGCAATGGTGCCAATTGCTTCATACAGATAGATTACCTCCAGATCACTATGCTGTGTTCAAAAATATCACTCGTTATAGCTACTTTGAATTAGCTGATCTATTGAAAATTCATGGCTTGGATGATACTCCAAAAGGGAGACGAGAGTTAAACCAAAAGAAACGCGTTTTATCGCCCCAAGACCTGAAGAAAAACGCACATCGTATTCAAAAGAACAAAGACTGTGGCATCCCCCAGGGTTCCCCGATGAGCGGAGCATTGGCAAATCTGTATATGCTGGAAATAGACAAGTCAATTCGTGATTTTATAAGAGCGTATGATGGATTATATATGCGATATAGTGATGATTTTATCATCGTATTGCCCTATATTGAGGAAGCAACTGCTATTAGCGCCTTAACAGAAATCAGCGATTTATTCAATGGTCCAAATTGCCCTGGTCTTGAATTACAGCCAAGCAAAACTCAATATTATCATTTTAAGGAAAAGAAAATTGAAAATTGTGGAGGCATCATTCACAAAGATGCTGATTGTTCCAACCGATATTTGAATTTCCTTGGATTTACTTATGATGGCGAAAAGGTGAGTTTAAGAGCAAAAACAGTTTCAAAATATTATCAACGGCTGCGAAAGAAAGCAAAGACAATATCAAAAAGCGGTGGATATACAAAACGAGGAAACCATGTCAGCAAGAAGAATTTATATATGAAGTATTCAGTGAGAGGTTCTACTGGAAAGCCCGGAAATTTTCTAACTTATGTGAATAGCGCTCAAACACCAGATAGATTTGGAGAAAATGAGCGAATAGGGATTGTTTCCAAACGAAATATGCAAAAAATCCGAAAGTTTCTCAAAAAGAATTACAAAAAGCCCAATTAAAACGGTGTTGCCAATATAGTGCCCCTATCTAATGCCTCCCGCTGTCCTCTAAATCAGCCCACCAGCCTACGCATTTAGGGCCTGTTCAGCGGTCTATTTTCAAGGCTTTCAAGCAGTGGTCGTACAGGGGGTAATACGATTGACCTAAACCCTCAAAAAACCAGTTTCTAAATGCGTAGAAATGGACACAAAAAACCAGGACAGGATGCCGACACCCCGGCGCTCCTGCCCTGGCTTGTTCTGATCTGTGAAACTGTGCTGTCACGCAAGAGGGCCGCGGCCCTCTTGCGGCACCCGCTGAAAGCGTACACCCGCTTCGCGTCTGTACGCTTTCAGCGGGTCAGATAACGGCCATGATAGCCCCTGCTGCTATTTGACCGCTCTGCTTCTCGCTTCCGTTCCATTCCTTTCCAGCGGCTCTGCCGCTTGTCCTCCACGGGAGGGGGTAGGGGAAAGGATAGGAAAGGAATGGGTAATTGATAAGTCTTTACTTGATAAAATCTTTATTTACTTATATCTTTATTTTATTGCGTTAGATTATCCAACGTAGGATTTTCCGACAACGGTTTTTCCAACGCTGGCAAATCAGATGCTAACTGCGGTTCTTCGTAGATGGTGTACTCCGCTCCCCGCAGCCGCCCCCGGCTGTCCCGTTCCCTTGCCCGCACGATATACCCGGCCTGTTCCAGTTCATGGACAGCCTGACGGATGGCGTCAATCTGCTCTCGGTTGATGTAGGCCAGCCCTTGCAGGGTGTAATCCCACTTTTCCGGGAGACTAAGCATCTGCGACAGCAGGCCCTTGGCCTTTAGGGACAACTCCCGGTTTCGCAGATGGTGGTTGGACATGACCGTGTAATTTGTGTTCTTCGCAACATGAAATACTGTCATAGTATTCACACATCCTTTCGTAATAATTCACAATTTGAATTGACAGAAACACCATTTTCTGCTACAATAACAGTACGACAGGAGGTGAGCAAATTGAGCGATATAGGCGCAAGAATGAGAACGCTTCGGGAGGGCATTGGGTTGTCCCAAGCAAAGTTTGGGAAGATTGCAGGCATCCCCCAGGCCACTATCAACCGATATGAAACAGGTTACTCCTCCGCTCCCATTAAAGTGCTGATTTGGTATGCAGATTACTTCGATGTATCGATGGATTATATCTGCTGTCGTACCGACAAACCGCAGGGCAAGCTGTACGAGTTCAAGCCGAAAATTTTGGAGGAAGATAAGGACATGAGGCGGTTTGTGGAGATGTGCTTTGACCCCGCCTCACCTATGAATGGCCGCTTGAAAAAAGCCATCGTTGAAATGCTGGAGGGGGTGAAAGAGTGAACATCGTCATTTACGCCAGGTATTCCAGCCACAGCCAGACAGAACAGTCCATTGAGGGCCAACTTCAAACCTGCTATGAGTTTGCCAAGAATAATGGACATATCGTGATTGGCGAGTACATTGACCGGGCGCAGAGCGGCACGACGGACAGCCGGGCCGAGTTCCAGCGTATGATTGCCGACAGCGATAAGCACACTTTTGAGGGCGTTCTTGTCTATCAGCTTGACCGCTTCGCCCGAAACCGCTACGACAGCGCCATTAACAAGGCCAAGCTGAAAAAGAACGGCGTCCGGGTGATCTCCGCAAGGGAGAACATCAGCGACGACGCCAGCGGCATTTTGGTGGAGGGCGTGTTGGAGAGCATGGCTGAATACTATTCGGCGGAACTGTCCCAAAAGATACGGCGGGGCATGGACATCAACGCTGAAAAGTGTTTGAGCAACGGGAGCAATCCCGGCCTTGGCTACTATGTGGACGAGGAACGCCGCTTTCACGTTGACCCGGATGGGGCTGCTGTTGTCCGGGAGATTTTTGAGATGTACGCCAGCGGGAAAACCGTCGCTGAAATCACAAATTATCTCAACGCAAAGCAGGTCAAAACCTCACAGGGCAAGGAGTTCAACAAGAACAGCCTGCACCGCCTTTTGCGGAATAAACGATACATCGGCTATTATATCTACAAGGACACCGAAACGCCGGGCGGTATGCCCCGTATCATTGAGGACGAGCTTTTTCAGCGAGTACAGCATATCCTTGACCGAAACAAAAAAGCCCCTGCCCGTTCCAGAGGCAGGGAGGAATATCTTCTGACAACAAAGTTGTTTTGCGGCTACTGTCGGGAGATGATGACCGGCTACGGTGGTACAGGGAAATCCGGGACGGCCTACCGCTATTACGCCTGCAAAAGCGCCAAGAAAAAGGCTTGCCGGAAGAAAGTTGTCAACAAGCAGAAAATCGAGGACAGGGTAGTTTTGGAGTGCCGCAAGTTACTGACGGACAGCAATATTGAGAAAATCGCCTTTGCGGTTGCCGCCGCTTGCGAGGCTGACTATGACAGCTCCGCCATCAAGCGCATCAAAGTGGCAATTCAAGAGGCGGACGCCGCCATAGAAAACCTCTGGAAAGCGTTGGAGCGCGGGCAGGCGGTGGATATGATTACCGAGCGCATCGAGAAGCGCAAGCAGGAAAAGAACGAATTGCAGGGCCAGCTTGCCATCGAGATGGGGAAACAGGTCACATTCACCGCCCCACAGATCAAAGCGTTTCTCTACTCGCTGAAACGAGGGAATGTCAATGACGAGAACAACCGCCGGGGAATGGTGAATATCTTCCTCCGGGCGATTTACCTCTACGACGATAGAATGACGCTGATCCTCAACGGCGGCGACAGGCCAATCACCATTGATGATATTCTGCTGGACGAGATAGAGGAATATTTTGAGGACGCGGTTTCAAGTCATGCGGGGTGTTCACCGTTGGTTGCGGTCGCTCCACCAGCTCAGAAATTCCCGCCACCGCTTGTTTCCGGCTTTGCCGAAAACTGTGCCATGGCGGGAATTTCTTCGCTTTCAGCCGCGATCCGCTCCGCTGGGTTCGCGGCTGATTTTGGATATACCTCTGCCGGCCGCATCCTTTTGTCAACTCAAGACACGCCGCAGCTCCCCGCCCGAAAAAAACCAAGGGCCAGCCTGGTGGAGAGGCTGGCCCTTGTCTTCGCTGTCCGCCCGGCGCGTGTTGGAAGACTGCGCGGGCATGCGCGCCGGGGATGGACGGGGAAGCGGGGATTACTTGAGCACGGAGGCGGCGATGGCGTCGGCCAGCGCGTCGATCTCCGACTCGTTCTGGGGCTGGAGAGAGGACGTGACGGTCATCTCGTCGTCCAGAATCTCCATGTGCTTGAGCTGCTCGATTTCCTCCCGCATCAGCGCCCCGGACCGGGGAGCCCAGGAGCCGCTGCCCATGATGGCCACGGTGCGCTTCTGGAGGTTCAGCGCCTTCATGTCCATCAGGAAATTGTGCATCGGCGGGAAGATACCAAGATTATAGGTGACGGAGGCCAGGACCAGGTGGCTGTACTTAAAGAGGTCCGAAATCAGGTAGCTGACGTGGGTGCTGGACACGTCGTAGAGGCGGGTGTTGGTCACGCCCCGGGCCGTCAGCTTGGCGGCCAGCACCTCGGCGGCGGCCTCGGTGTTGCCGTACATGGAGGCGTAGACAATCATGACGCCCTTCTCCTCCGGCTCATAGGTGGCCCAGTGGGTGTATTTGTCGATGATATAGCCCAAATCCTTCCGCCAGATGGGGCCGTGGAGGGGGCAGAGCATCTTGATGTTGTCCAGTCCCACGATGCTGGCGGCCTTGTTCAGCAGGGCCACCACCTGGGGGCCGTACTTGCCCACGATGTTGGTGTAGTAGCGCCGGGCGTCGTCAATCCACTCCCGGTCGAAGTTCACCTCGTCGGCGAACAGCTTCCCGTCCAGGGAGCGGAAGGAGCCGAAGGCGTCGGCGGAGAACAGCACGCCGTTGGTAGTGTCGAAGGAGACCATGGCCTCCGGCCAGTGGACCATGGGCGCGTAGACGAAGGCGATGGTGTGCTTTCCGAAGCAGCGGCTGTCGCCCTCCTTCACCTCGTCAATCTGGCTGGGGTCCAGGGCGAAGCCGAACTGGTTGAGGAGGGTCACGGCCTTGGGGGTGGTGATAATCTTCACCTTGGGCCAGCGGAGGAGAATCTCCTCAATGGAGGCGGCGTGGTCCGGCTCTACATGGTTGATGACCAGGTAGTCCAGGGGACGGCCCGCCAGAACGGCCTTGACGTTGGCGATGAACTGCCGCCCTACCGCCCAGTCGGCGGTGTCGAACAGGACGGTCTTCTCGTCCGTGAGGACGTAGGCGTTGTAGGAAACGCCGTGATAGAGGGGATGGATATTCTCAAAGAGGGCCAGCCGGTGTTCGTCCGCGCCCACCCAGTAAAGGTCGTCGGTAACTTGACGGTAATTGTACATAGAACTGCCTCCTTATTTTCGTTCCGGGGCTGTGAAAAACCGGTTCTTAAACCTCGATTTCGATAAACGCGTCCACGCTCTCGCCGCAGTGGGGGCAGGTCCAGCCCTCCGGCAGGTCCTTGAAGGCGGTGCCGGGCTTGACCTCGTTCTCCGGGTCGCCCGCCAGTACGTCGTACTCGTGGCCGCAGCCGTTGCAGATATACAGCTTCCGGGGCGGGGTGACTTTTTTGGGCGCCATCCGCTTCATCTTCACCATGGGAGGCGCGGGCTGCTTCTCCCCGGTGTCCAGGGCGGCGGTGAGCAGGGGCAGGATTTCCATCACGTCCCCCACGATGCCGTAGTCGCAGTTTTTAAAGATTTTCGCGTTGGGGTTTTTGTTGACAGCCACGATGCAGGACGCGTCCTTGATGCCCTTGAGGTGCTGAATCGCGCCGGAGATGCCGCAGGCAATGTAGAGGTTGCCCTTGAACTTCTGGCCGGACATGCCCACATAGCGGTTCAGGGACACGTATTTCAGCGTCTCCGCCACGGGGCGGCTGGAGCCCACGGCGGCCCCGGCGGCCTTGGCCAGGTCCTCGATAAGCTTCATGTTCTTCTTCTCGCCGATGCCCTGTCCGGCGGAAACCACCCGCTCGGCCTGGGTGATGGGAGTGTCCATGGGGATGCCCACGGTGAAGTCGTGCCCGTCCTTCTTGAGGCTGGCCACCAGGGCCTCCACCTTCTCCTGGGCGGAGCCGTCCTTCCAAATCTGGCGCTTCCGGGCTCCGGTCTCGGGGCCCCGCTGCTGGGCGGGGGCGGCGCTGTCGGCCTTGCCCGCCTTGCCCAGGATGTGGGAGGCGATGACCACCCGCTGGATTTCGTTGGTGCCCTCGTAGATGGTGGTGATTTTCGCGTCCCGGTAGAAGCGCTCCACCTCCATGCCCTTGAGGTAGCCGCAGCCGCCGAAAATCTGAAGGGCGTCGTTGGTGACCTCCAGGGCGATGTCGGAGGCGTACTGCTTCGCCATGGCGGACTCCATGCCGTAGGGAACATGGGCCTGCTTGAGCTCGGCGGCGCTGTAGACCAGGAAGCGGGCGCAGCGGAGCTTGGTGGCCATGTCGGCGATTTTGAAGGCGATATTCTGCTGCTGGCAGATGGGGCGGCCGAACTGAACCCGCTCCTTGGAGTACTCCACCGCCGCCTCATAGGCCCCCTGGGCGATGCCCAGGGCCTGGGCCGCGATGCCGATGCGGCCGCCGTCCAGGGTGGCCATGGCGATTTTGAAGCCCTGGCCCTCCTTGCCCAGCAGGTTCTCCTTGGGAACCTTGACGTTGTTGAAGTTCAGCTGGCAGGTGGCGGAGGAGCGGATGCCCATCTTGTCATAGTGCTCCTCAAAGGTGAAGCCCTCCCAGCCCTTTTCCACGATGAAGGCGGAAATGCCCCGGGTGCCGACGCCGGGAGTGGTGACGGCGAAGATGACGTAGGTGCTGGCCTCTCCGCCGTTGGTGATGAAGATTTTCTCGCCGTTGAGGAGATAGTGGTCCCCCATGTCCTCGGCGGTGGTCTCGGTGCCGCCGGCGTCGGACCCGGCGTTGGGCTCCGTCAGGCCGAAGGCGCCGATTTTCCGCCCGCTGCAAAGGTCGGGCAGATACTTCTTCTTCTGCTCCTCGCTGCCGAAGGCGGCGATGGGATAGGTGCCCAGGGACGTGTGGGCGGAGAGAATGACCCCCGCGCCGCCGTCCACCCGGGCCAGCTCCTCCACGGCGATGGCGTAGCTCAGGGCATCAGCCCCCGCGCCCTCGTATTCCGTGCCGTAAGGCAGGCCCATCAGGCCCAGCTCGCCCATTTTCTTCACGGCCTCCGCAGGAAAGCGGTTCTCCTTGTCCAGCATGAAGGCGATGGGCTTGATTTCGGCTTCCGCAAACTCCCGGACTTTCGCCCGGAGGTCTTCATGGGCCTGCGTGGTTTGGTACAGCATGTGAGTGCCTCCTTTTTCCGTAATGGTCCTTTATGGCATATGGAAACGGTGAAAACCTGAATGCGCCGGGGTTTTCCGCAGGGGAGCGGGCCCTAAAAAATATCGCTCAGCGGCGTGCGCCGGAGCTCCTGGTTCAAAGCTTCCTGGATGCGGCAGAGCTCCCGGCAGACGCCGCAGCCGCCCTTGGGGAAATTCTCGCACGGATACCCCTCCCGCTGGCAGCGGTTGAGGAGGGGCGGCTCGCCGATGGCCTGGAAAACGTCGTATATGCTCAGGTCCTCGCAGCGGCGCTTGAGAAAATAGCCCCCGCTGACGCCCCGGCGGCTCTCCACCACTCCGGCGGACAGGAGGCGGTTTAAAAGCTTCAGGGTGATGGCCTTCTGCATGTGCTCCTGCCGGGCCACGGCGGCGGCGGAAAGCTGCCCGTCCCGGTGCAGCGCCCGGAGGATGCGCAGGGCGTAATCCATCTCTCTTGTAACCAGCAAAAAACCACCTCAATTGATTTGCGGAGCAGCGGGTTTGAACGAAACCCGGCCCGCTTTATATTATACATTTTTTGTTAATTATACCAGAACTGGAAAAAAAGTCAATGGACCCGAGGCGGGCAGAAGAAAAATTGGCTGGTTTGACAAAGAATGCTGGTCGGTTTCAGCGAAACCGACCAGCATTCTTTATGTGCGCTCAAACGGACTGCCGGAGCCGGGCGGCCCGGAGGACGTTTTGCAGCAGGCAGGCCCGGGTCATGGGCCCCACGCCGCCGGGGACGGGGGTGAGAAAGCCCGCTATAGGTTCCACTCCGGGAAAATCCACGTCCCCGGTGAGCGTACCGCCGGGGACGCGGTTCATGGACACGTCGATTACCGCCGCGCCGGGCTTCACCATGTCCGCCGTCACCAGGCCCGGGCGGCCCGCGGCGCAGACCAGAACGTCCGCCTGCCGGGTGAGGAAGGGCAGGTCCTCCGTCCGGGAGTGGCAGAGGGTGACGGTGCCGTCCCGGGCAGTGAGGAGCTGGGCCAGGGGGCGGCCCACCAGGCGGCTCCGCCCAATGATTACGCAGCGCCGCCCCCGGATGGGGACGTTGTATTCGTCCAGCAGGGTCAGGATTCCGGCGGGAGTGCAGGGCAGGAAGCGGGGCTCCCCCAGGGACAAAAGGCCGGCGTTCAGGGGGTGGAAGCAGTCCACGTCCTTTTCCGGGGCGAGGGCGTGGAGGACGGGGCGGGGGTCCAGGCCCTCCGGCAGGGGGAGCTGGACCAGAACGCCGTCCACGCTTTTGTCGTGGTTCAGGCGGCTGGCCAGGGACAAAAGCTCCTCCTGGGAAACGTCCGCTGGAAGGCGGTGGGTCCGGCTCAGGATGCCGCATTCGGCGCAGTCCCGCTCCTTGCCCCGGACGTAGATTTGGGAGGCCGGGTCCTCCCCCGCCAGCACCACGGCCAGCATGGGGGGGCGGGGCAGGGAGGCGGCTTCCAGCCGAATCTGCTCCTTAAGCCGGGCGGCCAGAGCCGCGCCGTCAAGCTTGATCGCCATGGGGGCCTCCTTCCAGCTCCACAGGGGCTTGCGCCGGGGCCTCTGCCTGGGCGGGGGCCTCCGCCTCTGCATCCTGCGCTTCTGCGGCTTCCGCCTCTTCTGCGGCGGCGGCTTCCGCCGCCACGCGGTTTACCAGCAGGTCCCCGGGGACGTGCCTGCGGAGCTTGAGCTCGCAGAACAGGGCCAGGGCCGCCGCCAGGGCCATAACGGCGCTCAGGGCTTGGGAGACCCGGATGGGCTGGCCGAACAGGGTCCAGTCAAAGAGATACAGGCTGTCGGTCCGCAGGCCCTCAATCCAGATCCGGCCCAGGCCGTACCACAAAAAGTAGAACCAGGTGTTCTCCCCGTCGAAGCGGCGGCTCTTGGAGACCACGAAGAGAATCAGCAGCAGCCCGGCCAGGTTCCACAGGCTTTCGTAGAGGAAGGTGGGGTGGACGTCCACGTACTGGTAGGCGCTGGTCCACACCCGCATCCGCCAGGGCAGGTCCGTCGGGCCGCCGAAGGCCTCCCGGTTGATGAAGTTGGCCCAGCGGCCGATGATCTGGCCCAGCAGCAGCCCTATGACCGCCAGGTCCGTCATGGCCCCGAATGCGAGCTTTTTCAGACGGGTGAAGAAGAAGACCGTCAGGGCCCCGGCGATGACGGTGCCGTAAATGGCGATGCCGCCGTCCCAAATGGCAATGATGCGGCCCCAGTCCAGGCCCCCGCCGGCGTCCCGGTAGAGGTCCAGGTAGAAAACGACATAGTAGATGCGGGAGCCCAGAATGCAGCAGGGCACCGCCCAGAGGACAAAGTCCAGCACATGGTCCTCCGTCAGGCCGTAGCGCTTGGCCTGTTTCATGCACAGCAGCAGCCCCGCCAGAAAGCCCAGGGCCAGGATAATGCCGTACCAGTAGACGCCATGGCCCACGTGGATGGCGACGGGGTCCGGATTGAACTCCCAGTCTCCAAACAGGCCCGGAAAGCTGATGGGCATGTTTTTCAGCGCGGTCAGTTCAGGAGCGGACATATCAGGCCTCCTTGGGGACGATTTCGCTGAGGGCCGACCGCTCCGCCGTCACGTTTTCCCGGAGGAAGCGCAGCACGTCCTCCTGGGTAACGCCGTCGAAAACCTGGGGGAAGCGGAGGGGGTCGAAGCCGCCGAAGTACCCCTCGGTCAGGGATACGGCGATGTTCTCAAAGGAGTTCAGTCCCCGGAGGCTGGAGCCGAAGCTGGCCCGGAGGGTCCGCTGGAAGAACTCCCCGTCCACGCCCTCCCGGACCAGGCGGTCCGCCTCCTTCTGGAGCTCGGCGGCCACGCTCCGGGGCTCCTTGCTCTCGCCGCCGGCGTAAAGGAAGGCCGCGCCGGGCATCAGCTCAAAGGCCCCGCCGAAGCTGGAATTGATAAGTCCCTGGCTGTACAGCCGCTGGTACAGGGGGCTGGACTCGCCGAACAGCAGGTCGCAGGCCAAATCGCCCAGCACCATGGTGCGGAGGCGGTCCTCCCCCTCCCCGGCGGGGTGGCATTTCCAGCCCGCCAGGAACTGGGGGCTGGAGACCTCCATGGCCAGGCGGGTCTCCCGATCCGCCGGAGCCTCCGGCTCATTGCCGTAGTCCCGGGGAATGGCGGGGCCGCCCTCTTTGGGAAGGACCCGGCGGGCCAGCTCCGACACCTTCACGGGGTCCACATTGCCCACCACCGTCAAAATCATGTTGGAGGGGGTATAGAACGCCTTGTGGCAGTCGTAGAGGGTCTCCGCCGTGATGCGGGAGATGCTCTCCGCCGTTCCGGCGATGGAGGTCCGGGCGGTGTGGACGTGGTAGAGGGCCCGGAGCATCCGGGCGTAAATCTGCCAGTCGGGGTTATCCTCAATCATCCGGATTTCCTGGCCGATGATGCCCTGCTCCTTGGCGACGCTCTCCGCCGTGAAATAGGGAACGGAGACGAAGGACAGCAGGATTTCCAGGTTCTCGTCAAAGTGGTCCGTGGAATCGAAATAGTAGCCGGTCATGGCGTTGGAGGTGAAGGCGTTGGGCTCCGCGCCGTTCTTCGCCAGCTCCTGGAGGGCGTTGCCCTCCTTGGTGTCGAACATCTTGTGCTCCAGGTAGTGGGCGATGCCGGCGGGGGTGTCCAGCCACCGGCCGTCCAGCTGGAAGCGGGTGTCCATCCCGCCGTAGCGGGCAGCGAAGAAGGCGTATTTTTTCACGTGGTCCGGTTTGGGAACCACCCGGATTTCCAAACCGCTGGGCAGGGTTTCCCGGTAAACGGTTTCGCCCAGGCGTTCGTACAGGACGGGCTTCATGCCTCCGCCTCCTTTCCCTGTAAAAAGTATACGGTGTCCAGCTTTACGGAGTCCATGGCCTCGAAAATGCGCCGGGGGGTGACGGCCCGGACCTGCTCCGCCAGGTCCTCCGGGGACTCGCTGCGGCCGGTGGCGGCCTGGCCCAGGAAGAAGTTCTCCAGCTTTCCCTGGGAGTCCCCCATGGAGGCGTAGGCGTTCAGCAGGGTGCTGCGGGCGGCCTCCAGCTCCCAGTCCTCCAGCGCGCCCCTGCGGACGGCCTCCAGCTGGGCCAGAATCTCGTCGCAGGCCCTCCGGCAGTTTTCAAACTCCACGCCGGAGGAGACGGTGATAAGGCCCTTTTGCCGGTGGAACTGGGAGGAGGCGTAATAGCAGAGGGACAGCTTTTCCCGGACGTTCAAAAAGAGCTTGGAGTTGCTGCTGCCGCCGAACAGGGTGTTGCCCAGCAGCAGGGCGGCGTCGTCGCCGCTGCCGCAGGAAAAGCCCATGCCCAGCTTGCCCTGGGTGACGTCCAGCCGCTCGGTGAGGAAGCGGGGCTCCTCCGGGGGGACGTGGGGCGCGGTTTCCGGCGGCGCTTCCGCGTCCTTTCGGGGCAGGTCCGCCAGGGCGGAGCGGAGAGCGTCCTCCACCCGGGACTGCCCGGCGCTTCCGCTGTAGAAAATCTCCAGCCGGGATGTGGAAATCAGCTCCTGGTAGGCGTTAAAAAGCAGCTGGGGGTGCAGGGCGGCGGCAATCTGCTCGTTGCCCAGGCGCGGCACGCCGTAGGGCTCTCCGGTGCACATCTCCTGGAGGAGGCGGCTGTCCGCATAGGCCCGCTTGTCGTTCAGGATGCTGCGGACAGCGTCGATGAGGTTGGTTTTCTCGCTTTCGAAGTACTCCTCGAGAAAAAGGCCATCCCGGGTGGCGGGGCGGCAGATCAGCTCCCCCAGAAGGTCTGCGGCGGGCTCCAGCAGGCGCTCTCCGCCGGGGGCGAAGCAGTCGTCGATCAGGCTGGCCACAAAGCCCACGCACTGGGCCTCGCCCTTTTTGCGGACGGTGGCGTCGATCCGGGCGCCGTAAAGCCCGTCCAGCCGCCGGGACAGGGCGCCCATGTCCGGAAAGGCGGCGGTGCCCCGGCGGAGGACCGCGCTGATCAGGGCGTTGGCGGAGGCGGTCTCCCAGCGCAGGGGGACGACGAACTGGGCGGAGAGGAGGCTTGTTTTGAATTTTTTCGCCGGAAGGTACGTGAGGAACACGCCGCCGGCGAGTTGGGTTCTTGTCACGAGGTTCAGCTCCTTTTGTAAAATCAGGGTCCGTTCCAAGGGCGGTGCTGTGGCTGTCATTCTTATCCATGTCAAGTATATACTGAATAGGACGGGATTGCAAGACTGACATATTTCCCGCCCGCCGGACATAGGTTGTCCAAGAGGTGAGCGGATATGAAACAAAAGAAGACTCTGGCAAACATTCTGCGGCGGCTGGAGGCGGTCCTCCTGGCGGCGGGGACGCTGTGGGCGGCGTCCGTCACCGCCGGAAGCGACACGGCGGCGGCGGCGTTTTCGGCCCTGGCGGAGGCCCTCCCCCAGGGGGCGCTGCGCTGGGAGCTGGGGGACCTGGGGCCCGGAGACGGCCTTTCCCCGGCGGCGGCGCTGACGATTGGGGAATCCCCGCTGCTGCTGGCCGCCCGGAAGGACGTGGCGGCGCTCCAGTCCCTGGAGCGGCAGGAATCCCCGGAGGAGGACGGAGAGACCCGGGGGCCCACGGCGGCGCCGGTGGAGGAGACCCCGGTGGAGCCCTCGGCCCCCGCCGGGGAGGACAACGGCGTGCCCGCCAAGACGCTGATTCCCACGGACCCCAGCGGCTATACCGTCTGCGGGCGGGTGTACATCAGCAACTCCACGGACCACGAGCTGTCCGTCCCGGAGCTGAAAAAGCCCTTCGCGGCGGCCCTGGGGGAGGGGGAGCCCCAGGTGCTGATTCTGCATACCCACGGCAGCGAGGCCTATACCCCCGTCCCGGGAAGCTCCGTGGTCTGGTCCGGGGACTACCGGACCACGGACTACCGCTGCAACGTGGTGAAGGTGGGGGACGAGATGGCGGAGGTCCTGGGGGAGGCGGGCGTTTCCGTCCTCCATGACCGGACGCTGTACGACTACCCCAGCTACACCGGGGCCTATGACCGGGCTCTGGCCGCCATTCAAAAGTACCTGGAAAAATATCCCTCCATCCGGTTCGTCCTGGACGTTCACCGGGACGCCATCGAGGACGGACAGGGGAACCAGTACAAGGTGGTCTCGGAAATCGAGGGCGTGGGAACCCCGGCCCAGATGTCCCTGGTGATGGGCAGCGACGGCAGCGGCCTGGAGCACCCGGACTGGCTGGAGAACCTGCGCTTTGCGGCGGCGGTGCAGCAGGATATCCTGGATCACTACCCCACGCTGATGCGCCCGGTGCTGCTGCGCAACTCCCGGTACAACCAGCACGCCACCGCCGGGTCCCTGCTTTTGGAGGTGGGGGCCGCCGGGAACTCGCCGGAGGAGGCGGCGCTGGCGGGGCGGCTGTTCGCGGAGCGCCTGGCGGCGGTGCTGCTGGAGAAGGGGACGGAGGACGCGGAGAGCGCGGACGGCGGAGCGGAGGAAAAGGCGGCGGCTTCATAAGAAGCCGCCGCTTTTTGTAATTTTTTCCGCCGCGCATGAAAACGGGAAAACCAGAAACCCTAACATCACCCAACGATTTGAACGCGAAAAGGAGTGAGCCCATTTGGAAACGGGAATCCATAACACCTCCGAAATCGGGCGGCTGAAAAAGGTCCTGCTCCACCGCCCCGGGCAGGAGCTGGAAAACCTGATGCCGGAGTACCTGGAGCGCCTTTTATTTGACGACATCCCCTACCTCCGGGAGGCACAGAAGGAGCACGACGCCTTCGCCGACTGCCTCCGCCAGCAGGGCGTGGAGGTGGTTTACCTCACGGATTTGGTGGTGAATTCCATCACCAGCGGCGAGGTTAGAAAGGAGCTGGTAATCCAGTTCCTGGACGAGGCGGGAATCAAGGACCGGAGAAGCCGGGAGCTCCTGGGGGAGTACCTGGGGAAGATGCCGGACAAGCAGATGGTCTCCACCATGATGGCCGGCGTGCGCAAGAGCCAGCTTCAGGGCGAGAGCGAGAAGCTGGCGGATCTGCTGTCCGCCGCCGGGGACGGCTATCCCTTCGTGGTGGACCCCATGCCGAACCTCTATTTCACCCGGGACCCCTTCGCCACCATCGGCACCGGCGTGTCCATCCACAAGATGCTGACGGAAACCCGGAACCGGGAGACCCTGTTCGGCAAGTTTATCTTCGAGCACAGCCCGGAGTATAAGCACGCCCCCCGGTGGTACGACCGGGGCGAGACCTCCTCCCTGGAGGGAGGAGACATCCTGATTCTCAGCCCCCAGGTGCTGGGCGTGGGCATCTCCCAGCGGACCAAGGGGGACTCCATCGACACCCTGGCGGAGGCGGTGCTGACCTACAGCCGGACGAGCTTCAAGAAAATCCTGGCCTTCAACATTCCCAAGAGCCGGTCCTTCATGCATCTGGACACGGTGTTCACCATGGTGGACCGGGACAAGTTCACGGTGCACCCCAACATTCTCTCCAGCATCACGGTCTTCGTCATGGAGCTGGACGAGAACCGGAAGATGAAGATCACCCAGGAGGACGGCCGTCTGGAGGACATCCTCAAGGCCCACCTGGGCCTGGACCACGTGACGCTTATCGAGTGCGGCCGGGGCAGCGAGGTGGACGCGGCCCGGGAGCAGTGGAACGACGGCAGCAACACCCTGGCCATCGCCCCCGGCGAGGTGGTGGTGTATTCCCGGAACTATGTGACCAACCGCTCCCTGGAGGAGGCGGGCGTCAAGGTCCACGCCATTCCCAGCGCGGAGCTGAGCCGGGGCCGCGGCGGGCCGCGGTGCATGTCGATGCCTCTTTGGAGGGAGGACCCCGCTTAAAGGGGGGCAGGACCCCAAGATTTTAAAATAGGAAAGGAAACCATATTATGGCAATCAATTTAAAAGGCCGCAGCTTCTTAACCCTGGAGGATTTCGCCCCTGGCGAAATCCGCTATCTTCTGGACCTGGGCCACGCCCTGAAGGCCAAACGCCGCGCCGGCGTCTGCGAGCCCGCCCTGAAGGGCAAGCACATCGTGCTGCTTTTTGAGAAGACCTCCACCCGGACCCGGTGCTCCTTCGAGGTGGCCGCCACCCAGGAGGGGGCCCACGTCACCTATCTGGACGCGGGCAGCTCCCAGATGGGCAAGAAGGAGTCCCTGGAGGACTCCGCCAAGGTCCTGGGCCGCTTCTTCGACGGCATCGAGTACCGGGGCTATGCCCAGCAGGTGGTGGAGGATTTGGCGAAGTGGTCCGGCGTCCCCGTGTGGAACGGGCTCACCGACTGGGACCACCCCACCCAGATTCTCGCCGACATGATGACCCTGGAGGAGCACTGCGCCAAGCCCCTGAACAAGATGAAGGTGGTCTTTCCCGGCGACGTGCGGAACAACATGTGCTACGCCTGGATGATGGGCGCGGCCAAGATGGGCATGCACTTCGTGGGCCTGGGGCCCCAGGAGCTGGCCAGGCAGATGGACCAGGAGCTGGTGAAGCGGGTCTTCGCCGAGGCCCGGAGCAGCGGCGGCCTGATTGAGATTACCGACGATATGGGAAGCCTCAAGGGCGCGGACATGATTTACGGCGACATTTGGGCCTCTATGGGCGAGGAGGAGCTGATTCCCAAGCGGGCGGAGCTGCTCTCCCCCTTCCGGGTGACGGAGGAGACCCTGAAAGCCACGGGGAACCCGGATGTGCTCTATATGCACTGTCTGCCGTCCTTCCACGATTTTGAGACGAAGCTTGCCAAGGAGTGGAAGGACAAGGGCGTGGACATCCGGGAGGTCACCGACGAGGTCTTCCGGAGCCGCCACAGCGTGGTCTTCGACGAGGCGGAGAACCGGATGCACTCCATCAAGGCCGTCCTGGTGGCCACCATCGGAAAATAAAGGGGGCCGTCCCTTTGGAAAGAGCGAAATTCCGTATGCCCACGGCATACACCATCCTGTTCCTCCTGATTATCCTGGTGGCCCTGTGCACCTGGCTTGTTCCGGCGGGAGCCTACCAGTATGCCAACGAGGCCCCGGTGGCCGGGACCTATCACGCCGTGGCCCAGAGCCCCCAGGGGGTGGGGGCGGTGCTGAAAGCCGCCTTCTCCGGGTTTTACGACGCGGTGGACGTGTGCGTCTTCATTTTGATGGTGGGCGGCTTCCTGGGGGTGGTCATGAAGACCGGGGCGGTGGACGCCGGCGTGGGCCGGATCATTCAGCGCCTGGGCGGAAGGGAGAAATGGCTCATCCCCATCCTGATGATCGCCTTCGGCCTGGGAGGCACCACCTACGGCATGTGGGAGGAGACCATGGCCTTCTACCCCCTGCTGATTCCCGTCTTTCTGGCGGCGGGCTATGACGCGGTGGTGGGCATCTCCGTCATCCTCCTGGGGGCCGGGGCGGGCATCATCAGCTCCACCGTCAACCCCTTTGCCACGGGCATCGCGGCGGGCTTTGCCGGGGTGTCCCTGGGGGACGGCATCCTGCTCCGGGCGGTCCAGTGGATTGTCTTTGAGGGGGCGGCAATCTGGTTCGTCATGGCCTACGCCGCCCGGGTGAAGCGGGACCCCGCCCGCTCCGTCGTCGGCGTGGGCGCGGGAAAGATTCAGGCCAACATGGAGGAGACGGTGGAGTTCACCCCCAAGCGCAGGCTTATCATGGTCATCTTTACCCTGACCTTCCTGATTATGATTTACGGCGTTATACCCTTTGACGAGATGGGGCTGCCCCTGCCGGTGCTGGGCTGGTGGTTCCCGGAGCTCAGCGCGCTGTTCCTGGTTTCCGGCGTTATCATCGGCGTCATTGACCGCATGGGGGAGGAGGCCATTGCCGAGACCTATGTGGCGGGCTGCGCGGACCTTTTGGGCGTGGCCCTGATCATCGGCATCAGCCGGGGAATCACCGTTCTGATGAACGACGGGCAGATTACGGGCACCATTCTCCACTGGGGGGAGCGGGCCCTCTCCGGGGCGGGGCCGGTCAGCTTCGTGCTGTTGGTGTACCTGCTCTACCTGCCGCTGACGGTGCTGATTCCCTCTTCGTCGGGCCTTGCCACCTTGTCGGTGCCCGTCATGGCCCCCCTGGGGCGCTTCGCGGGTGTGGGGGGCGATTTGGTAGTGACGGCCTTCCAGTCCGCCTCCGGGCTGGTAAACATCATCACCCCCACGGCGGCGGTGGTGATGGGGGCCCTGGCCCTGGGGCACGTACCCTACGACAAGTGGGTGAAGTACGTGTGGAAGCTGATTTTGTATTTCTTCCTGCTGACGCTGGCGTTTTTGATTATAGGCGTGGCGCTGGGCTGAGACGAAGGCCGCCGGCTCTTTTGAGCCGGCGGCCTTTATGCTTCTGCGTTACGGTATAATCTCAATCCAGTACCCGTCCGGGTCCGTGATGAAATAGATGCCCATGGCGGGATTTTCAAAGCAGACGCAGCCCATCTCCTTATGCTTGGCATAGGCCGCCTCGTAGTCCGGGGCCTTGAGGGCCAGGTGGAATTCACACTCCCCCAGGTCGTACTTCTGCGGGTGGTCCCGCAGCCACGTCAGCTCCAGGCGGAAGGTGGTCCTCCGGTCCCCCAGGAAGACGATGACAAAGCTGCCGTCCTCGGCCTCCTTCCGGCGGACCGGCTCCAGGCCCAGGGCTTCCTTGTAAAACTTCAGGGAGCGCTCCAGATCGGTGACGTTGAAATTGAAGTGGTTGAAGGTGAACATATCATACCGCCTTTCCGCCCGCCTGCTCTTTCAGGATGGCGTAAACCTCGTAGATGTCCTGGATGGTATAGGTGGCGCGGATGTCCTTGGGCACATCGCCGTCCCGGGACTGGGTCAGGAAGGAGTGGATGTGAAACGTCGCGCCGAAGCCCAGGTTCTGAGGCCCAATCACGTCCCGGGAATAGGTGTCTCCCACGTAGGCGCAGGTTTCAGGCTTTGAGCGGACCTGGTTCAGGGAGACCAGGAAGATGTTGGGGTCCGGCTTGCGGTAGCCGGTGACGGAGGAAAGGGTCACGTCCTGGAAGTAATCCCGGATGCCGTAGTCCTCCAGCGTGCGGAAAACCTGATAGAGGGCGGCGGTGTTGCTGATAACGCCCAGCTTCATGCCGAGGCCCTTCAAGCCCTCCAGCATCTCCTTCACATGGGGGCGGAGCCGGCGGTGGTAATGGGTGACCTCCCACATGTGGGCCAGCTCCTCGGAAAAGGGCTTCACGGTCTCAAAGTCCAGGCCCAGCTCCGTCAGGACGTAATTGCCCCAAATCTCCTCGGGCTTCAGCTCCCGGTTCGTGGGGCCCCGGTAGGCGGCGTAGCGGTCCCAGCCCTCGGCAAAGGCCCGGATGGCGGCAGGGACGTCCAGGGACAGGGGGTGGCCGTGGGCCGCCAGGATGTGGAGGACGCCCTCGGCGGAGGCGTTCTTGCTTTCCTCGTCGATGAAGATATCCTCCAGGGTCCCGCCCATGTCAAACAATACAGTATCAATCATAAATTCTCACTGCCTTTTCCAAGGCCGCGCCGCTTTTCCGGCAGAGGGCCTTTTTTTCCAATATAGATAGTACGCCGGGAGGGACGAGCCCAGCCCCAGCGCCAGGGGGGCCAGTACGAACATGGCGAAGAATTGGAGGATGATTCCGGCGTACTCCAAGCCCATGAGGATGACCAGCCCGATGAGGCAGGCCAGCATCAGCAGGGCCAGCCAGATATAGCCGGCGGGGAGCAGCCGCTTGTCCCCGGGCAGCAGCCACGCCAGGGAGGCAATGGCCGTCCCGGCGGCGGAGGGGAGCAGCGCCTGCAATAAACTAATCAGCCAGACAGGAGCCCCCGATTCCCCGAGCAGGCCCTCCAGCCAGGGGTTGATAAGAGCGTAGCAGCCGCCGTAAAGGGCCAGCAGCACCCAGCAGAGACAGAAGGAGTAAAGCAGGATGGTGCTTTTTACCCTGCCGTTTTCCGTCATCTGGAACGCGCCCCAGAATTTGTCGGCGAACTTGCCGACCCGCTCGTCAATCTCTTTTTGGCGGATGGGATTTGCCATGGGATTCCTCCTTAAAAAGCCAGAAAACTTAGAAGCCGTATTCACAGGCGGGAAGCCTGTGCCGTTTCTCGCCTGTGAATACAGCTTCTTAGAAAACGGGCGGGCGGCCCTCCGGCCGCCCGCCCAGCTCAGCTGTGAAACGCGGCGATTCAGATGATTACTGGTTCAGCCAGTACATCCACATATCCTGCACATCAGGATAAATGTCATAGATGGAAACCAGGTCGTTGGCCCGGGCGCCCAGCTCGGAGAGCTTGGCGGGGTTCTTCTTGTCCTCGAAGTCGTCGCGCAGGGGCCAGTTGCCCACCTTGGTGAAGGGCTTCAGGCCGCCGCTCTCACCATCGGCGCCGCCGGTGATGTAGCGGATGAAGAGGCGGGCGCCGGCAGGGCTGTCGCAGCCGCTGACGACGAACATGCTCTCGGTGTTCAGCAGGGCGGTGTAAGGGCTGAGGTTGATGCACCAGTCAATGTTGTAGCCGGACTCCTCGCGGTTTTCGATCTTGCCGGCGGAGGCCAGGGCCAGGGCGGGCTTGTCGGCGGTGGAGTTGTGGACGGCCAGCACCAGCTCGTCGCCGTCGCCGATGAAGGTCATCTTGGCCTGGGTGAAGCGCCACAGGTACTCCACGCCCGCGTTGTTCTCGGGCACGGGGAAAGCGAATTTGGAGGCGTCATAGGTGTACTCCAGGTCCTTGCCGTAGGTGTCCTTGTAGGACTGGGCCATCTCGTCGGCGTTGATGATGAAGCTGGCGAACAGGGAGAGGTACGCGGTCTCCTGGCCGATTTCCTTGGTGTACAGGGCGAACTTCTGGTTGCCCGCGTCGTCCTTCTCAATGATTTCCCACCAGCTGTTGATGGGCTGGCCGTCGGGGAACGCCTCGGTGTTGTAGTACCAGAAGGACTGGGAGGAGTACAGGGGATAGCTGTACTTCAGGTTCTCCTCGGCAATGTGGGAACAGATGTCGCGGGGATAGAAGGGCTCGATAACGCCGTTGTCATAGTACTCGTGGAAAACCTCGCCGTTGACGTCCTTGGTCTGGAGCACGTCGGCGGTGATGTTGTTGGTCTCGTTCTCGATCTTGGCCTTGCTCAGAACCTCGTCGGAGTCCAGGTCGGCCACCACCAGGTCCAGGCCGGGATACATCTCCTCAAAGGGCTCCTCCGCCTTCAGCATCTTGGAGGAGGTGGCGTAGACGGTGATGGTCTGGTCCTTGTCCTCGTTCAGGGCCATCTGATAGAGCTCGTCGTCGGTCATGTCGCTCCACTCGTCATAGTAGGGGCCGTACACGCTCTCGCCGGTCTCCAGGTCATAGCCCAGCTTGAGGTCGGTGGTGGGAGCGGCGTCGCCGCCGCCGGAGGGCTGAGCGTCGCCCTGCTGGGTATCGTTGCCGCCGGAGGGCTGGGAGTCGCCGCCCTTGTCGCCGCCGCAGGCGGCCAGGCTGAGGACCATCACAAGGGCCATCAGCAGCGCAAAGAGTTTCTTCTTCATCAGATCTTCTCCTTTCGTTTTGGGGGAATGTGAATGCCGGAATATGTATAGTCAAAGGGACGGAAGCGGGAGCGTTTGCCCGTTCCCCGGCGGCGGGCCCGCCGCCGGGGGTGCGCCTCTTTGCCTATCGGGAAGGAAAGGGAGGAGGGCTCAGACCGCGCGCTTGATAAGGCGGGTGGTCTCTTTATTATACACGTTAATCTTATCCTGGTCAATAATGGCCCAGACCTTCTGGTCAATTTCATAATGGGCCTGGCCGATCTCCTTGGAGAGGAACTCGTCCTCGCCGGCCTTCAGGGTGACGATGGTCTCGGAGCCGGCGGGCTGGCTGGCGTACACGGTGACGGGGAGGGCGCCCTCCACAGGCTCCCGGGAGATGAGAATCTGCTCGGGACGGACGGCCAGCACGCAGTCGAACTCGCCGCTGGAGGGCTTCTTCTCGGTGGTGAGGTGCTCGGCGGAGAAGGTGTGGCCGCCCAACTCGCTCTTGACCACCAGCGCCCCGCCCTTCATCTCGGCCCTGCCGGGAACCAGGTTGATCCGGGGGTTGCCGATGAAGTCGGCGGCCTCCAGGTCGATGGGGTTGTTGTACAGCTCCATGGGAGTGGCCACCTGATTCAGCTCGCCGGCCTTGAACAGGGCGATCTTGGTGGACATGGTAAGGGCCTCGACCTGGTCGTGGGTGACGTAGATGATGGTGGTGCCCAGCTCCTTGTGGAGGCGCTGCAGCTCGGAGCGCATGTCGATGCGGAGCTTGGCGTCCAGGTTGGAAAGGGGCTCGTCAAGCAGCAGCAGCTTGGGGCTGGAGGCCACGGCCCGGGCAATGGCCACGCGCTGCTGCTGGCCGCCGGAGAGCTCGGTGGGATAGCGGTCCTTGTACATGTCGATGCGCATCATCCTCAAAGAGTCCATGACCCGGCGGTCGATTTCGTCGTGGCTCATCTTCTGGATCTTCAGGCCGAAGGAGATGTTGTTGTACACCGTCATGTGGGGCCACAGGGCGTAGGACTGGAACACCAGGTTCAGCCCGCGCTTGCTGGGCTCGGCGTAGTAGGCGTCGTCGGCGTTGATCATTTCCACGCCGTCGATGGTCATGATGCCGTTCTGAGGCTTCTCCAGGCCGGAGACCACGCGGAGGGTGGTGGTCTTGCCGCAGCCGGAGGGACCCAGCAGGGTCATGAAGTCACCGTCCTCAATGGTTAGGTTGATGTCGCGGAGGACGTGGTTATTGCCGTAAAATTTGTCAATATTTTTCAGTTCAATGCGGCTCATATGGCACGTTTCCTTTCTGATCTTATCTGAACTTAAAATCCCAT